>JASBSE010000004.1 GCA_030149115.1 Winogradskyella sp.
CTTAAAAATCAGTAAATTTACTATGCTATGCTAAGGATGTATATATACATAACTTTTGTACTTTACTTCTCTACTGTTTTATTATGTAGTGGCCAGAGTCTACCACAAGTAGAGGTGTCAGGAAATCAGTTGTATTGTGGAGAGGCTCCAATGCCAATTGTTACAGATATCAACATATCAGGAGGTAACAATAGTTTAGACTATGTTTACGTCCAAATAGTCACTGGTTATTCTTTAGGATTAGATGAACTTCTTCTTACTGGCACACATCCAAATATTAGTACCTCTTGGTCTATTGAAACAGGATTACTCACGCTTACTGGACCTGCTAGTTCTGAAGATTTTGAAAATGCAATTAGAGATGTCAGGTTTCAGACTTCTGAAAACAACTTTACACAGGACAAGTTTTTCTCTGTTAATCTTGGTGAGGCCAATTACCTTCCTGCCACAGGGCATTATTATCTCTATGTTCAAGACGTAGGCATTACTTGGCATGAAGCCTTGGAGGCAGCTGAAGCTCAAGAGTTTTTTGGATTACAAGGGTATTTGGCAACCATTACAACTCCCGAAGAAGTACAAATAACTGGAGAACAAGCATTAGGAACAGGTTGGATAGGTGGTTCTGATCAAGCCGTTGAAGGAGTATGGAGATGGAAATCTGGTCCAGAAAACGGACAAATATTCTGGAATGGCTCGGTTAGTGGTAGTGCTCCCGATGGTATGTTTGCTTTTTGGAATACAGGTGAACCGAATAATTTATTTGAAGAGCATTATGCACATATTACAGACCCTAGTATAGGTATATTGGGTTCATGGAATGATTTGGCCAATACAGGCTCTACAGATCCAGAAAGTCCCTATCATCCGCAAGGCTATATCGTAGAGTTTGGCGGTATGGAAGGTGAACCTCAGATTAATGTTTCAGATAGTTCTGTTATCATTATGCCAAAGACAGAAATTACTTTTAATAACGTTTGTGATGAAGGATCTGTTTTTATAAATCTAACAACCAATGTTGATGAGGTATTATGGTATGATAGCGTTAACTCAAATGAAATTATTAATACAGGTTTTTCTTATGAGGATTATATAGATGTGAACACCACCTATTACATTTTACCTGTGTTCAATGGGTGTAATGGTGGAAATAGAATTCCTATTACGGTCAATGCTTTTACTACTCCTATTGCTAATGATATTACAATTATTCAATGTGATGATGAAATAGAGGATGGTATTTCAAGTTTTAATCTTAATACTTATACGGACGATATTGTAAGAAATGAAGCTGGTCAAGTTATACCTATATGGGAGATTTCATTTTTTGCAGATGAAGCACTTACCATACCACTTAATGCTAGCAATTATGTCAATTCCGAGAATCATCAAATTGTTTATTCCAGAGTGTTAGATGTCTTTTCTGGGTGTTTTAACAGTTCTGAAGTAACTCTGCAAGTAAATTCATCTGATAGTATTTCTGCAAACCTTGAAGTCTGTGATGATTTTATAGTCGATGGCTTTGCTTTTTTCGACTTAACTGAAGCCGATAACCAAATATTTGAAAATGCGCCTGTTAATGCTGAGCTAGGATATTACATTACTTATAATGAAGCTCTATTGAGAACGAATGAAATTACAGAGCCCTATTTTAATGATGTTCCTTATTATCAGACAATATATGCTAGAGTTGATATTGATGATGTCTGTTACGCTATAAATGAAGTCCATTTAACAGTAAAAGATTTACCCAATGTCACTCAATTTGAAGAAGTATACTATTGTTTGAATACGTTTCCTGAAACCATTACTCTGAGTGGAGGAATTATAGACGATATCCCAAATAATTATGCCTATAATTGGTCTACAGGTGAAACCACCATAAACATTGAAATTAACACTATTGGAGACTATGAAGTATTGGTTACTCGACCTGCTGGCTGTACCAACAGACGCACTATTAGGGTATTGCCGTCTAGCATAGCTGCTTTTGAAACGATTAGCATTAGTGATCTTTCTGACAACAACACTATCACTATCTTAGTTTCTGGTGAGGGAGACTATGTTTATGCCCTAGATGACGAAAATGCCGTATATCAAACCTCAAATGTTTTTGAAAACGTTACAGCAGGTATTCATACAGTTTATGTCAGAGATGCAAAAGCAGATTGTGGTATTACTTCTATGGAGGTTTCTGTTCTAGGATTCCCTCGATTTTTCACACCAAATGGTGATAATATTAATGACACTTGGCAGATTAAAGGTTTCTCTTCTCAATTCCCAATGACAGCTCGTGTCACAATCTTTAATCGTTATGGCAAAATCATAACTATCTTAGATGATAGTAATCCTCAATGGAATGGGCAATATGAGGGAAAATCCCTTCCCTCTGATGATTATTGGTTTGTAGCCACTTTAATTGATGGCAGGATTTTTAAAGGACACTTTACTCTAAAACGATAATTTGTGAGGTATTTGAAAAGCTGAAAAATAATTTCAAAAGATTATTCATATATAAATCTAGATTAACCTAAAAATAACCTCCATAATTAATTGACTGTATTAAGAAAGCTGTCCAATCTGTAAATATTCTTTTTTAAAAAATTCAAAAAATCTTCCCTCTATTTATTTTTACGTTTTACCAAATTATTTATTTTCGAAACATAAATTATTTCATTGCAATAGTTTAGTTGAAAACCAATTCAAAATCCATAGCCGTTCTTCCCTTTGTCAATATGAGCAATGATATTGATAATGAGTTTTTCTGTGATGGTATTACTGAGGAGATTATAAATGCCTTAACCAAAATAAATGGTCTAAAAGTAATTGCAAGAACTTCTTCATTTGCCTTTAAAGGAAAGGATATTGACATTAGAGACATCGGCAAGCAGTTAAGTGTAAATACAATTCTTGAAGGTAGCATAAAAAAGTCTCAAGAAAAGGTTAGAATAACTGCACAGTTAATTGACGTCAAAGACGGTATACATTATTGGTCTAAAAAATATGACAGAAAACTATTAAACATTTTTGATTTAGAAGATGAAATTAGTTTGGCCATAGCAGATGAAGTTCGAAATAATTTTGGGCACTTTGAAGTACAAGACCATTTGATAAAGCAGCCAACAGACAATATTGATGCCTATCAATTATTTTTAAAGGGACGCTCGTTACAATTAAAATGGACACCCGAAAGTATAAATCAAGCTATTGCTTTTTATAATCAAGCTATTGCTCTTGATAAGCAATATGCCAAAGCCTACTATGCCAATCTACAATGTTATGGCTTACTGGCAATGTGGGGCTACATGCCATATCAAGAAGCTATGGACTTAGCTATTAGTAATCTTCTAATAGCAAAAGAAATCGATACCTCTTTGCCAGAATACCCCTTATCTTTTGTAGGTAAATTTTTCTGGGAGGAATGGGATTTCAAAAACGCTTACATTCACATTAATAAGGTTTTAGAAATAAACCCAAACCATATAGATGGTTTAGAAGCTATGGCCGAATTGTGTATTGCTCTTGGCTTTTTTGATAAAGCTATAGCATTTGCCAACAGGCTGTTGGAAGTAGATCCGCTTTCCGCTAATAATCACTACACTTTAGCACACATTTACTATTATCAACGTAAATTTCATAAAGCTCTAGAAAGTATTGACTACGCATTAACACTTAATCCTCATTTAGAATTAGCGCATCATTTAAAATGTTTCTGTTTAATATGGTTGAATGAGGCAGAGCAGTTTAAAATGTTTATTCAGAACACGTCATTACTAGAAGAAAAAAACATGTTGTTTAATCTTATAAACGAAAATAATGTTGAAATAACAAATGAAGACATTTCAAAATGGTCTAAAGGAGGTAATGAAACTACAATGTTAGTGCCTTATGACGTGTTTATTCTAACCAACTCTAAGCATAAAGAACTTGGGTTTTCACGATTAAAAGAAATGGTTAGTCAAAGACGTGGACAAATTATTAACTACAGACAAGAACCTTTTTTCCAACCCTTACATAACATAAACGGGTTCTCAGAATTACACCAGTCTAACTTGTTCCTTGGAGATATTGAAGTTCCTCAAAAAGAAGAAAAACTAACTTCAAATATCTTAGGTAATCATCAAGCAGAAACGCTAAAAGAAGAACTACTTACCTATTTTGAAGAGGAAGAACCTTACTTAAACCCTCAATTAAGTTTAAAATTTGTGGCTGATGTTTTTGGTTTGAATACCAATAAAATGTCGTATTTAATTAATCAAGCGTTTAATACAAATTTTAATGATTTCATCAACCACTATCGTCTCAACTATTTTAAAACTATAGCTGTAGATCCTAAAAACTCGCATTTAACAATTCTTGGTTTAGCCTACGATAGCGGTTTTAATTCTAAAAGTGTTTTTAATACATACTTTAAAAAAATAGAAGGTATTACACCTAGAGCTTGGATGAAATCCAACTCGTAGTAAATCATCACCAATTCGTTTCAGATTATAATTCAGTACGATTCACGTATCAATCTTGTGAATCTTTGCATCAATATCAACAATCAAAAAACGAACAGTTATGACTACTTTACACAAATTCTTAGTTGCATTTATATCAGCAACAGTAATGCTTCTTACTTCTTGCTCAAAGGGTGACAACAAAAATCCAACAATCAACTACACAACTACTGAAAATTTATTGAATGAAATTAATTTTCAAGGGTATGCCATTGTAACTAAAAATGGAAATGATTTGGTACGTCAAGGGTTTGGTTTAGCAAATGAAACCACAACATTATCACAAGATTACGAAATGGCTTACCGAATTGGTTCAGTGTCTAAAACGCTCACAGCAGCATCTATTATTCAGTTAAAGCGTGATGGTTTCATCTCTAATTTCAATCAGACTTTAGATGAATTTGATTCTGAATTTCCAAACGGGAATCAAATAACAATCGCACATTTATTATCTCATCAATCAGGTATTCCAGATTATCAATTTATAGTTGAAGATGCCTTCGAACAAGGTGAAATTTTAGATGAAGAAGATATTTATGACGTTATTAATTATTTGATTTCTGAAAACGGTCTCAACTTTGCGCCAGGCGCAAGTAAGCAATACAGCAATTCCAATTACCTTATTGCCGCCTTATTGGTTCAGGAATTAACTCAGATGTCATATCACGAGTACATTCAACAAAATATCTTTAACCCTTTAGAAATGAATAACACATTCAAAGGAACTGAAGCTATCAACCCTAATACGCATGCCGAAGGTTATAAGAATGGTAACGCAAACAGCACTTACCCTATGGCTATTGCTTTTGGTGCTGGAGATTTTAGTAGTACACCAAAAGATATGGAAACTTGGACAAATGCAGTAAAAACGAACTGGTTTTCAGCTACAGAAAAAGACGAAATATTCGCTCAAAATGTACCAAGTGGTTATGTTGACTTTGGTTTAGGCTGGTTTACAACGCAAGAAGGAAATACAAAACTTTATTGGCATGGTGGTGATATCAATGGTTACTGGAGCATGATTGGATTTATACCAGAATACGATGCTACAATCGTACTGTTAAGCAATAAGCAAGACGATACTGGCACACAACGTAATACTATTATTGAACAACTATTAACAAACGAGTTTAACCAATAAATCACAGATATGCAACACACCAACGTTTTATTGGCAGGCGCTACTGGCTATCTTGGCAGACATTTATTAAAGGTTTTAATCGAAAAACAAAATCAGGTTGTTGCTATTGTTCGCCATCCTTTACAAATAGATAACAACAATGAAAACTATTTAGAAGTAAAGCAAGCCGAAGTTACCAAACCTGAAACTTTAAGAGATATCTGCAAAGGCATAGATACCGTCATATCAACCATTGGTATTACACGACAAAAAGACGGTTTAACCTATATGGATGTCGATTTTCAGGCGAATATGAATTTACTTGAAGAAGCTAAAAAGTCTGGTGTAAGTCACTTTGTTTATGTGTCTGCAATCAATGGAAATAAATACCGAAATCTAAAGATTTTTGAAGCTAAAGAAAAGTTTGTTGATACTTTAAAAGCGTCAGGCTTAAACTATACCATTGTAAGACCTAACGGATTTTTCTCTGATATGAAAGACTTTCTGCTAATGGCAAAATCAGGTCGTGTATATTTGTTCGGATCAGGCAATCAAAAATTCAATCCGATTCATGGAGAAGATTTAGCAAAAGTTATTATAAATAACTTAGAGGATTACAACAACGAACTAACAGTTGGAGGTCCAGATATCTTAAGTTTAAATGATATTAGTAAACTCGCACTAACTTCATTAAACAAGCCCATAAAAATAACTCATTTACCAGATTGGTTAAGACGATTCACCATTTGGAGTTTAAGAACATTTACCTCTGTTAAAACCTATGGTCCTATTGAGTTTTTTCTAACCTTAATGGCAGAAGATAATATTGCACCAAGCTATGGTCATTATCATTTAAAAGACTATTTTAGAGAAGAAGCTAATAAACTAGAGATATGAGTATTCCAGATTCAAATACAGTTTTTCCTTTACCCAATTACAACAAGCTTTGTTTTTTGAAAAACTACATCAAAAATCCAAATATTGAAATTGGTGACTACACTTATTATGACGATTTTGAAGATGTTTCCAATTTTGAAAAAAATGTGAAATACCATTTCGATTTTATAGGTGATAAACTCATAATTGGTAAGTTTTGCATGATTGCTTCAGATGCTACCTTTATTATGAATGGAGGTAATCATTTAACCGAAGCTACATCTGCTTACCCATTTGCCATTTTTGGTGGCGCATGGCAACACGCAATGGATGGAAAAACCTATCCAACCAAAGGTGATACCGTAATTGGTAATGATGTTTGGATTGGTCACGATGCTACCATTATGCCTGGTGTTCAAATTGGTGATGGAGTAATAATAGCAACAAAAGCTGTTGTTACAAAAAGCGTAGAACCCTACACTATTGTTGGTGGCAATCCTGCAAAACCTATCAAAAAACGATTCTCTGAAGGTACCATTTCAAAATTATTAGAACTGAAATGGTGGAATTGGGATATTGAAAAGATCACTGAAAATGTAGACAATCTCACGTCGCACCCTGAAGCATTGCTTTAAAATAAAATCTAAAAAAAGAATAAAAGGCTTAACACTAAAAATGTTAAGCCTTTTTTCTTTTCGTGAAAGATTAAGTATTAGTACTAAATATCAAAAAAGGTTCCGAATCATAATTCAGAACGATTAGCCTTCACTTCTACCGCATCTTTGTAACATCAATTTATAAATCAAAAAACGAACAATTAAATTCTTATCAAAAATGAAAAAACTATTAATCATCTGCCTAACACTTTTTACTTTAAATGTTTTTGCACAACAAACCTCAGAGTCATCAAAACAAAATGACAATGGTTTAAAATACAGAGTTAGCTTTCCTGCCATTATCTTAACTAATATTGGTGATGGAGGCAAAAGAACCAACACACAACACATCGAATTACATGTTAAACGTGAACTTGATGCTAAAAATATCGTTGGTGTAAAATTTGCTACATGGAGACTGTTTCAACCTATGGGAATTCAATGGTGGGACGGACTTACAGATAAAATAGATTCTGAAACCGAATTTTATCCTGGTTATTTACGCGAAACAGGTATTGGTATATCGTATCAACGTATGCTTTGGAAAGGCCTTTTTGCTTCGGTGGAAGTTTTACCACAATACAAAACGTATTTAGACCTTAACAACAAAAAAATAGCAAACGGATTTAAATTGTACACGTCGTATCATATTGGTTATCACTTTGCTTTTGGAAAAAAGAAACAGTTCTTTATTGAACCTCAAGTACACTGTCAAAACTGGATGATTGACACTAATACACCTGAAGAATTTAAGCAATTAGACAATAAATGGGATTCCTATTTTTTGTTTGAACCAAACCTTTATATTGGTATAAAGTTTTAACTTATAAAACAATTTCATCATTCATCAACAAACGTTATGAAACATATACTTTTAGGTTTAATTTTTTTGATTGGATTATCAGCTATTGCTCAGCAAACAAAGGATATTGCAATTGAAAAATTATTCAAAATTGAATTAGAAATAGATAATATAAAAAGTGGCCTACTACATGTGTATTCTGAATCTCGTGGTATTGACATTCAGATAGCGGAAAGTAAAGAAAATTCTATTTCAATAGATTATCCATTTTACACAGCTAGTATTACCAAGATGTTTACCGCAACAGCAATTGGTATTTTAAAAGATCAAGATAAATTAAATTTTGAAGATAAAATCACTCAGTACTTACCAGATTCATTGGTGAATAACCTTCATGTTTTGAATGACAAAGACTATTCAGAGGATTTAACCGTTGCTCATTTATTACAACATACATCTGGCTTACCTGATTATTTTACGGATGAAACTAAAGACGGAAGTCCGAATATCATTAATCAAATATTGATGGACGCCAACAAATATTGGTCAGCCGAAGAAATGATACAATTTACCAAAGAAAAAATGACACCTCAATTTGTTCCTGGTGCTAACTATCATTATACAGATACGGAGTATGTACTTTTAGCATTGATTATTGAAAACGTAAGTGGAAGTTCATTAAGTGAATTCTTTGCTCAAAATATTTTTCAACCATTAAAAATGAATAGTTCTTATATCAACTTAAAATCATCTCCTGTAGAAAACAAACTTCCAATCGTTAAGTTTTATGCCAGTCAATACGAGCTATCATCACTCAAAAGCTTAAGTGCAGATTGGGGAGGAGGCGGTTTAGTCTCTACAACTCAAGATTTAATTACTTTTTTAAAAGCTTTTAATAATGATGTCCTTATGAAAAAAGGGACACGTTTAGCCATGCAAAATTGGGTGTATGAAACTAGAGGTATGGAATACGGCTTTGGGATAAGAAAGGTTTCTATTGACGAGTTAACTGGTACAGAATCAGACTTACAACTTATTGGTCATTCTGGCGCTACTGCATCGTTTTTATGGTATTGCCCACAATTAGACACCTACATTTCTGGCACATTAAATCAGTTGGAGGCTTCTAAAAGCGCAATGGTTTTGGTTTATGATATACTTAAAATAATAGAAAATAAATAGAATTATGAACTCATTTTTAAAAGTTGTAATTAATTTTTTAGCTACTGTATTATTATCAAGTAATGGTTTATTTGCTCAAACACCAAACAAAATCAAATGGCAAGAAGATCTTGTAATTTATAAACAGTCCTTAGAGCAAAAACACATCGATTTATACAATACAGTAACAAAAGAAAAATTTGAAAATGAGTGGACTAAAATCTATAAAAATGTTGAAAAATTAAACGATTTTGAAATTATTCTTAAACTAATGCACTTAACAAGGCGTGTCAATGATGGACATACATCGGTTTCCATGAGAAATATACCAATACATCGTTTTCCCTTTGAAGTAAAGTTTATTGATAATGAATGGCGTGTGGTAAAAATAAGTAACGAGCACAGTAGCTTGTTAAAATCATCATTAATAGCTATTGACGATATTCCTATTGAAGAGGTTTCAACAAAAGTTTCTGAAGTGGCACAGTTTGTAGAAAACGAATACTCACAAATTACTAGAACTGGAGAATATTTAAATATTAACGAATTACTCTATACACTTCATATTACACAAAAAGAACATGAAGCCATCTTTACATTTCTAGATACCAACAATCAAAAGATAAAAACAACCCTTACTGCTTTAGTTTCAGGTTCATCAGCAAAACCAAAAGACTTTGCTGAAGTAGCAATTGGCATTCCTGAAATCAAAGAGCCGGATAATCCTAGTTTTCCCTACTTATGGTTTGCACCTATTGAAAACACCGAAGCTTTATATATTAATTTTCAAAGCTATCCAACCTTTGAAGAAATGCAAGTTTTTAGTGAAACATTAGTAAGCTATATTTCTAAAAACCAATTGAAACAAATAGTTATTGATATGCGCAACAATGGTGGAGGAGATTTATATGTTGGTATTGTTATGGCCTACGCCTTAAACCTTGCTGATTCTGTAGATTGGAAGAATGGTGTGTTTGTATTAACAAGTAATAAAACTTTTTCAGCAGGCACAAGTAATGCTGCACTTTTCAAACAATTATTAAATGCAAAATTAGTTGGTGAGCCCACGGGATCAAACCCTACTGGTTATCAAGATATGGATAGCTTTATACTACCTAATTCAAAATTAGTAATTACTTATTCTAAAAGATTATTTTGTTTATCAGATAAAGCAAATATGGCACTTCAACCAGATATGGTAATTAATCAGAAAGAGAATGATTTGTTTAATAATATAGATACTGTTTTAAAAGTTTTAATAGAGAGGTTTTAATTTGCGGAAATTTAGCCAATGCCAAACAGCTTTTATATAGTTTAATCTAATCAACTTTCAAGCATCAAATCTTAGGTGTTTAGACACCAAACTAATTTGAAACTTATGAAGTTACCGCTAGTATCGTTGCGGTATAACAATAGCCTTGATTTTTTTTAATATTACAATAGAGTAAACTATACACAATACTGCAAGAATACTAATACCAAAAATGACTATATAACTGCGTTCTTCAGAAAATTCAAACAGTGCTTCTATTTTGTCTAGGTATATATTCCTTACATAAACACCTAAAATAATTGCAGGAACAATAGCGATTATTGTTGCTGTAGAAATAACTACTTGGTAAAATTTTGATATTGATTTATATGAATACCCAATAGCACCAAGATTTGAAATCATGGCTTTGTTTTTCTGTATTATTAAATTGAAACTTAATAAAATAAAAGCTATAGATAGTACCAGTATAATTAACGCAACTGCAATTACAAATACCAATGCTGAATTGAAGAAAAATGAAAGTTTACTAAATTCTAATTTATCTTTGTTGATGGAATAATTATTTTCATTAAAAAACTGTAGAATTCTTTCGTCAGTAGGATTATTAAATGTCACCAATAGTCTACTAATCCTAGATTTTTTTGAACGTCCAAATTTGTTGTTTGCATATTCTAAAAACGTTTCTGGTACTAAAATAGAATTTATCTTATTTGAGAACCCAACTATTCTACTCTTAAAAACCTCACTACTAAAGTTACCAGATACTTTCAAATTAAAGGTGATTTGCGAGATAGTGTTTTTAGATAAGACCGGTAATCCTTGGCTTTCAGCAAAACCAAAATTGTATAACTTCAAGTAATTTTCAGGAATTATAATGGGTACAACCTCATCATTTTCACTCCAAATCCAGTCCTCTGTTTTTACATCTATATAAGCATCTGGAATGCTTTCAAAAAATAAATCAGTTTGAAATAGTGGAATATTCTCCGACTGTTTGGAATATGCTTTAATTCTAAAATCAGCATTATTAAAAATAGAAACGTCTTTTATAAAAGGTTGATCTCTTAATTCTTCTATCTCTTCTGAAGAAAAGTAAATTCGGTCTTTGTTTACACTTTTAAATACAGACACTTCTTTACTTATTACAGCAGATTTATCGCTAAAAACATCTGTTTGCTCAGATATTAGAGGCTTAACATCTTGATACAATTGCAGTGTTATTAAAACAATAAAAACGCCTATAAATAAGGTAAGTATATAGCCTATTAATTGAATTTTAACAAGTGTCTTCTTTTGAAGTTTAACAAGCATACTAAAGATTTATAGTTTTATCAAATTCAATAAAAGGTAGATTATCTAATGCAGTAATAATCACAGATGCTTGCCGTTCTTCTAATTCTTTGTTTAAAATATCTACTATAATTTTGATGTTAGAGCTATCTAGGTGACTAAAAGGCTCATCTAACAATAAGAAATTAAAAGGTTGACATAGCGCTCTTATGATTGCAACTCTTTGACGCTGACCAAGAGATAATGTACCTACCAAACTGTCTCGCCTATGAGTTAATTGCATTTTTTCAATTAGTTCATCTATTTGCCCTGAAGATTTATAATGCGTTAATTTATTTTTTAACTGAATATTTTCAAAAAGGGTTAAACTTGGAAATAATTTAAAGTCTTGAAAAACGTAGCTTATTTCTGTTTTTCGTAAGTTAAAAATAGAGTCTTCTTTACTACTGTAATCAACTTTACCTGTATAATTATAATTACTGCCATAAATAAAGTTTAATACTGAAGATTTTCCATGACCAGAATTTGCTTTGATTAAGTATTTCTTGCCCTTTTCAAAAACAACCTCCTTTTGTAGATATATGTCAGAAGCAGACAATTCTGCTTCTGACATATAAGTTGGTTTTAAATTACTTAAACGTATTTGCATAAGACTTATAATGAAGAATAGCTTTTAAAGCTTTCATCAATAAGTTCTAACAGTTGCTGCAAACTGTTTTTGTCATCGTCCTTAGTTTCTAGGTTAAACTCTAAGGTAAAGTTATCTATCATTTTTAATTCAATTCCCCTTGCAAAATCTGTCCAAATTTCAAACATCTCCTCTTCTCTATCATTTTGCTCATCTTTTAATATTTTTTTGATCTCTTTAGGATAATCGTCATAGTTTAAATTTAGATAAGCATAGTATCCACCACCTGAAAAATCTGATAATTTTGAAGAACCAGACAAACTGTTAGATCCTAAACCTCCATCTTTAAAAGCATTTATACTCTTTTTGTCATTTGTGAACAAAAATGCGTCATCATCAAAAGCAAAATACCCGGAATATGAACCATCTAACTTAACCTCGTAATAATCGTCTTTCTCTTCAACCTGACCTTCTGGTATTTTATTTATTACTTTCTTAATATACTTGTCAGAATTTAAATCAAATACTAAAGACATTACTGGTAGTGTGGTTGTTCTCGTTTCTGTAGTGTCTCTATACTCGTAACCTCCTTCATAATAGTACTCATTTTTTGAAGCATCGTAAAGTCTTGTTTTTTTGTCATTGTAAACCATTCTATAGGTATCATAAGAGTAGGTTGTTTCCTCTAAATTAGATAAACTAAAAACCATTGAACCTTCCAGACTTTCAACAAGATCCTTGAGCTCAAAACCCATTTCCTTTTCAAACTCTTTTTCAATGCTTTCTATTTCTCCTTGCTCTTGCATTATTTCATAATTTTCAGAAGGATTAAAGGACATCGCTAGGTTAGCAAAACTTTGTTTTGGCAAATATTTCAATAAAGCGTTATCGAAATCATGATCCCAAACATTATCTTTTTTCATCATCTCTTTTACTTCTTTATTTGGAAACATTTTACCCTGAAGACTGATGCGGTCATCATCAAACTCTATAAATGCAGAAATATAATTATCTGTTAAATCTACGTCTAATTCTTTTTCTAACTGCTCAAGATAAAAGCTAGACGCAAATAAATTTGAAGACATCCAAAAGTTAATATCCTTTTTGTTGTGATAAAAAGTCATAAACTCTTTATTAGCTCTTATCTGTTTGTTTCCCTTAAGCTCAAATAACGTTTCTACTTCTAGATCTAGGTTTTCTCTACTAGACCAATTTTCAGCAGTTACAATTACAGCTTTGTCATTATCCCAAGCAAAAGCTACTTCATTTTGCACTATAAAATATTTATAGAGATCTTCCTTTTTTACTTCAAAATCTACACCTGCTTTATCAAACATATCTTCTAGAAATTCTGCAAACTTTTCTTCATCATTAATGTCTAATGATACACAAACAAACTTCTCGTCAGAACCTTCATCTATGTAATACATAAAAACATCTTTTGTAAAATCGACTCCTGTCATTGTAGGGTCATCCTTAAGGTCATCTAAAAAATTAGCCACTTTTTTATCCTCATTTCTTATTTCCTTTTGAAACGTCTTAAAAAATTCTAAATCTTCTAAATCTTCAAGATTTCCTTTTTTGTAAAGTGAATACACGTCTATAACTGTAACAACATTTGTATTATCTGGTATAGTTTTGAGTCCTTCTGGAGAACTACTACAAGATGCAAACAGCACTAATAGCAGACAGTAGATTATTGTTTTAAATTGTGGATTGATTGGCAATAGCTTCATTTTAATATTGGTTTATTTTAATTATTCAATTTTGGCATAGTTACTTCTTCTCTAAACTTTAAGAGATAATAAAATTTCTTTTATTAAAAAAACGAGAATTAGCTTTAAGGGACAATAAAGATAAAAAAAGAAAGCAAACAGAAGACCAAACAACCTCTTTTTTAAATTATAAAAAAGATACTCACCTACATTATAAATGCATTTCGTCGATTTTTTTTGCGTTTTATAGATGTTTTTAGAATAAAATGATATATTAGCCTCCGAAATTAAATTCATTAAAACCCCAACTAATGAGAAAAATTACCTACTTTATCTCACTATTATTCTTTGTAGTGTTTAATTCTTATGCGCAAGAAAACTACTCTAGAATAAAAATTTCGAATCCTAGCCAACAAGTTATAAATACAATTTCTGCAAATGGGATTGACTTGAGTTGTAGTGCACATCACGAGCATAATGAGCTGATTCTAGAACTATCTCAAAATGATATTGATATTTTAGTAGATAACAATATTCAGTATACAACCTTAATTAATGATGTGTCTTTATTCTATGCCAATAGAGCTCAGAATACAGCACACAGAAGAGCTAGGAAAACACCGCTTAATAATAATAGTAACAATTTTACCTCTAAATCAATATCTAGTGTTGTTCAAGATAATATAATTCAATACTATGGTAGTACTGAAATAGACTTTGTTGAACCACAAAATTTCCCAGACGTAAATTCTTTAAGTATGGGAGGTTGTCTTACACTTAGTGAAATGGAAAGTCAATTAGATGCAATGTACACGTACTCCCAGAACAATGGACTTAATATTATATCACAAAAAGCAAATGCATCATCTACAGGTCAAAAGACCTGGGGAAATCCAACAAATAATTTTGTGAATCAACAAAATAATGGTCCAGCAACATACTCTGGTACCGGAGGCACTAGATGGGATCCTAGTACGATTTGGTATGTTCGTATTACAGGAAACGAGAGCACCACAGCAGAAGGCACAAAACCTCAAATGCTATTTACCTCTATGATACACTCTAGAGAGGTTAGTGCATTAATGAACAATATTTACTTTATGTGGTATCTACTTGAAAATTACAATACAGATCCTGCAATTCAGGAATTAGTAGATAACAACGAACTTTACTTTGTACCTGTAGTTAATCCAGACGGTTTACGTTACAATGAAGTAACTGACCCTTCAGGTGGTGGAATGCAACGTAAAAACTTAAGACCATACAACGGAACTACAACCCCAAGCAGAGGAGTTGATTTAAATAGAAACTTCGATTATTACTGGGGCTTAAACAATGTTGGTTCTTCGGGCACTACAACAGCTAGCAACTATAGAGGTCCAAGCGCTGAATCTGAGCCTGAAACTCAGATTATGGTAGACTTTATAACTAGTAGAAACTTTCAATCAGCAGTATGGAATCACTCATATGCTAATTCTGTTCCTCATCCCTATGGTGGAGATCCAAATGCGAATACCGACAGAGAAGACGAATACTACAGATGGCACGAAGAAATGACTAGATTCAATAGATACCTATATGGAGCTACTATATTCTATGAATCTAATGGATTACCAGACGACTGGATGGTTGGTGGTTCGCCAGACAATAATGGTTCTACAGGTCTTAATTCGTATGGACAATCAATAATTGCTACCACACCAGAACATGGAAGTAGCAGTGATGGATTTTGGCCTAGTCGAGCTAATATTGTTCCTATAGCTAAAAAATCTATGCGTATATCATTAGGAACAGCTTATTATGGTGGTAAGTATGCAAAACTACATGACTTAACACAAAGTAATATAACTACTACTTCTAATGTTGAATTGGGCTTTGGTGTAGAAAGAATTGGACAAACTCCTAGTGATTTTTCTGTAACCGTAACTCCGATCTCAGCAAACATAACAACAGCTTCTCCTGTAACAGTAACTGCTAGTGGAATTCAGATTAACACCACTACAAACTCATACAGAAATCAATCTGAAGTGACAGCTCTTATAGACTTAGATCCGTCTATATCAGCAAATGACAAAATCGAATACAATGTTAAGTTTTCTAATGATGATGGTGTAATATATGAAGCTAACTATGTAAAATATTATCAACCTACAGTACTATTTAGCAATTCTCCTGATACAGATGGTCTAACTGGTTGGACACAATCTGGTGGTTGGTCAACAACTTCATCAGATGCTTATTCTGGAAGTACCTCTATAAATACCGGGACATACTCTACTAATGCTACAAAAACTTTAACAACTACTAGTAGTTTTGATTTTTCAAACTCTAACGAAGTACTGATTCAGTTTTACTCTAAGTGGGATATTGAAAGAAACTACGATTATGTTGAAGTCTTAGGCTCTCCAGATGGTGGCTCTAACTGGATTTCTTTAAGTGGTAAGTACACAAAACCAGAAGCAACAAGCACAACAACTAGTCATGATAATAAAAGTTCTAGTTATGCAACTTTTCAATCAGGAAGTAGTGGAAATATTTATGATGGAGATAGAATGGATAATTGGGTAATGGAAGAATTTGTTATTGATGATACATATTCAACTCTACTGAATTCTAATGATGTACAAATTAGATTTAGATTTAGAACGGATGCTTTAAATGTAAACGAAAGCTACACAACTACAAATGATGGTTATTTCATAGATGATTTTAGAGTTATTAGCTTACAAATTCCTTGTGAAACATCTGTACCAACAAACTTGTCTTCAAATTCAATAACTGCTTCAACAGCAGAAATAACTTGGGACAACATTCCTTCAGCCACCTACGATTTAAGATATCGAGAAACCGGTGCACCAAGCTGGATAGAATTTACAGATATCACTGGCGCTAGCTATTCTCTAACCGGTTTAAATATTACAACCGATTATGAAGTTCAAGTTAGAAGTAGATGTTCCTCTTCAACATCCGAATATAGTAGTTCTTTAAATTTTACAACCACGGATTTGGTTTATTGTACTGCTGAAGGTTCTACAATTGCTGATGAATTTATTGGAGGAGTCACTTTAAATGGTAATCTAAATGATACTTCTAGTAATTCTACTTCTGGATATTCCGATTTTACAGGCTCTACAATATTTGAACCTATACAAATTGGAAGTACAGGAAATAACATATCTGTTACTAAAGTCTGGACTGGCTCTCAATACAATGAAGCTGTTTCTGTTTGGATTGATTTTAATAGAGATGGGGATTTCGATGATACAGGAGAAAAAGTACTTGAAGTTGGTGCAAACCAAGCTACACCTGTTTCCGATTCTTTTTCTGTACCAGTTTCTGCTAGCTCAGGAAATACTACAATGAGAGTTATAATGGCATATTATAATACATCAGGAACCATACAAAATGATCCTTGCGATAGTTTTCAATATGGAGAAGTAGAAGATTATAATATCTACTTATATGAAGGTTTACTTTTTACCAATTCACTATGGTATCCTAATTCTCCATCTGATCTAACCGGAACTGATAATGTCACCATTTTAGATGGCACATATAATATAACTACTGATATTGCTGTAAACAATATTATAGTAGCAACTGGCGCTACATTTAATGTAAGTAAAGAAAATGCTGTAACGGTTAATGGCAACATTACAAATAATGGCGAATTTATAATGAATTCAGACTCTGATGAATTTTCAAGTCTTCTTTTATCAGGAAGTGCTTCAAATAATTTAAAATACAACCGTCATGTTAATTCCGTTGCAAATAGAAATGATTTGATTACCCCTCCTTTTAGTGGAGAAAGTTTTGTGGATTTTATTTCAAACAATTCAAATATAGTATCCAACACAGGGCAAACACTTTATTTATTTGGCCCTTTTGACAAAACTACGAGCGATTATTTAACCTATTCAAATACAGAAATAAGTACTTTAAATGCTGGTATTGGTTACAAAACTGCATCTACCGATAATAGTACATTTACCTTCACAGGGACAGCAACGACAGGAACTGTAAATGTTCCAATTGCAAAATCAGGCTCGGCTTATGAAATCTGGAATTTAATAGGAAACCCTTACCCTTCTTATATAAGATTAGAAGATTTCTTAACTGATAATATAGCCGAACTAGACGCTTCAAGTGCTGCAATTTATGGTTACGATGCTGATAATTCTAATGGAAGCTACTGGACAATTTGGAATTTTGCCTATGCCGCTGCAAATCCAAACACTTTAATTGCGCCAGGACAAGGTTTCTTTGTATCTGCAAAAGATGGTGGGGGTACTATTTCCTTTACAACTGCCATGCAAACTTCAGGAAACTCTGATGATTTCATATCAGGAAGAAATAATAACACTCCTGAGTTTGGACGCATAGTATTAAATACAATGGACAAAAGCTTTAGCACAGATTTGTATTTTACAAGTAATACTTCTTTAGGTCTTGATATAGGATATGACGCAAGTCATTTTGATGGTGCGCCATCAGATTTTGCTATCTATTCTGAACTTGTTAATGATAATACAGGAAAAGACATGGCCATACAAGCTATTAACTTTAGTGATATTAATGCTAGTACCATTATTCCTCTAGGGGTAAATGTTAATCAAGGCGAACAAACAACTATAAGTTTAACCGACTCTAATATTAATGTTGATATGTATCTTGAAGATGTAATAACAAATACTTTCACCCTATTAAACACATCAAATTATACATTTACGCCTTCAACAAACATTTCTAATACTGGAAGATTTTATCTAAGATTTAGCACACAAACCCTATCTAATAGCGAATCTAATTTAGACACATTACAAGTTTATAGTGATAATAACGATCAAATTATTATTAAAGGCACATTAACATCAGAAACAGAAGTATCTTTATTTGATTTACAAGGAAGACTAATATTAAGAAATAAACTAAGTAATAATACCACTATTAACAAACTTAGTACAGTCAACTTTAGTTCCGGCGTTTATCTGGTAAAAATTTCTGACAGAACATCAAATATTTCGAAAAAAGTAGTTGTAAGATAAAACCTCTTAATAAAAAGTTAAAGCCGAAGATCTTCTCTTCGGCTTTTTTTTTAGCTAAACCAACAAATTAAGGAGGTAAAGTAAGTTATATTTTATATAATTTTCCTACAACAAATGCATTTCGTCGAATTTATTTGCATTTTAAAGATGTTTGTACTATGTTTGAACCATAAATTTAGTCCCAAACTAAAATTTAACCGCTTATGAAAACTTTTACTTTAACCTTAAAAGGTTGTACGCTATTTTTATGTGCTCTCTTATTTTCAAGCTACACATATTCTCAGGTCACTGTAGCCAACTATGATTTTGAATCTGGTATACAAGGCTGGACAGATGGTGGCGATGATGCAGCTTATCTATCAAATGCTTCATGGGCCTGTGGTGGATCTGGATCTGTATATAGTAAAGATGATGACACTTCTCAAAATTACCTTACATCACCCGTTCTAGATTTAACAGGATATTCATCTGTTGATTTTTCGTTATGTCTTAAAACATTAAATCTTAGTAATGGCGAAGGCTTTGATCTTCTATATTATAATGGTTCATCATGGTCAACTGTCCAAACTTTCTTAAAAGGCACGGATTTTACAGGAGACGGTAATGGAGTCTCAACAAGTTTGAGTGCAAATTTATCTAGTGGAACTTATACCTTTAGTGCTAGTTCTAGGTTTCGATTATCAGGTAATGGAAATGGTAATAGTGATTATAATGTTTTTGACAATATACTTGTTGAAGGTTACCCAATTGTTTCTGGACCAGAAATTAACATCCGAGGTAACGGAACAGCAATCAATGATGGAGATACAACCCCAAATGTATCCGATGATACAGACTTTGGAAACGTAAGCACAATTACCTCATCGGCTAATACATTCACAATAGAAAACCAAGGAAGCTCTACACTTACATTGTCTGGAGGCTCACCATATGTAACTATCTCCGGAACTCATGCAGCTGATTTCAGTGTTACAGCTATACCTAGTAATTCTATAGCTTCATCAGGTTCTACCACATTCGAAATAACTTTTACACCAGGAGCTCTTGGTCTTAGGACTGCTAGTATAAGTATTAGTAGTAACGATTCTGATGAAAACCCTTATAATTTTAGTATACAAGGTACAGGTGTTACTCCAAGTTATTGTTCGTCAAATGGTAACAACACAAACGATGAATATATAGGAAGATTCCAACTTAACGCTATAGATAATTCTTCTGGTGTAGGAACTACAAGTACAGGATATTCAGATTTTACAGCCATTTCTACTGATCTTGATTTATCGACCAACTATGCTTTTACAATAACACCTACTTGGACAGGATCAATGTACGATGAAGGCTACGCTATCTGGGTAGATTATAACCAAGATTATGATTTTGATGACGCCGGTGAATTAGTATTCTCACAAGCTGCATCCACAACCACTCCTGTAACTGGAAGTTTTACTATTCCAGGAAGTGCCACTTTGGGAACAACAAGAATGAGGGTTTCAATGAAGTATAATGGAATTCCTTCTCAATGCGAATCATTTGGATATGGTGAAGTAGAAGACTATACAGTTAATATTCTTTCAGGTACACCAACCCCAGAAATAAATATAACGGGTAATGGTGTAAACATTGTTGATGGTGATACAACACCAGATGTTGCTGATGATACCGATTTTGGAAATGTTGTTACAGCTGGTGGTACTCAGACACATACATTCACAATCGAAAATATTGGCTCTGCAAATCTAAATTTAACAGGTGGTTCACCCTATGTAACTATTTCAGGTACCAATGCTGCTGATTTTAGTATTGCGGCAATACCTTCAACCCCTATAAGTGCAAGTGGCTCTACAACATTTCAAATTACTTTTGATCCAAGTGCTAACGGCTTAAGAACAGCATCTATATCTATTGCTAATGATGATAGTGATGAAAATCCTTATAATTTCAACATACAAGGAACTGGATATGCAGTTGAACCGGAAATTAATATACAGGGGAATAGTACAACTATAAATGATGGAGACACTACACCAACGCTAACAGATAATACGGATTTTGGCAATGTTGTAACTGCTGCAGGTACTTCAGCTAATACCTTTACAATACAGAATACTGGAGTTATTGACCTATTATTAACAGGTGGTTCGCCATACATAACAATCTCTGGAACAAATGCTGCTGATTTTACATTGACCACTATTCCTTCAGGAACTATTGTAAGTAGCAGTTCTACAACATTTCAAATTACTTTTGACCCAAGTGCCGACGGCATAAGAACTGCTTCAGTTAGTATAGCTAATAATGACTCCGATGAAAACCCTTATAACTTTGATATAAGAGGTACAGGATACACTCCACCTCCATGCGGATCTACAGTATTGCATACCGCAGATTTTGAATCTGGCTTAGACGGTTGGACCTCAGGAGGTATTGATGCAAGTAGAGTAAACAATACTACTTGGTCCTATGGTGGAAGCTACAGTTTAAGAGTAAGAGATGATGACGCCGCTGGTTCAGCCTCTTCGTTTGATTCTCCTGCTTTTGATTTTTCTAACTATGACAAGGTAGACTTTAAATTCTTTTTTGCCCCTAATAGTATGGATTCTACCTATGATACAAGTAGCCCACCAAACAAAACATATACTGAAGAGTTTATTGTTGAGTATAGTAGTGATAATGGTAGTAGCTGGACTCCCGTACAAACTTTTGAAAGTGGACAAATCTCAAATCAAAGCGCAGATTTCGAAACTTCTTCATCCGCTATTTTTTATGGAAGAATAGTTACTTTAAAAAGTTCTGTTTACACATTTCCTGCTGCAACAACATCGCGTTTTAGAATTCGTTGTGATGCAAGCGATGATGATGATCAGATTTATATAGATAATATTACAATTACTGGTGTAGACTACTGTACTCCAACGGAGGCACCAGGTGGTGTAACATCAAACTTAGATCTATGGCTTAAAGCTGATATGGTAGATGGTGTAAGTGAGTCGGCAGACGGATCTTTAGTAAGTGAATGGATAGATAATGGTAAAGGTAATAATGCTGAGGTTATGGATTCTGGCTTAGAACCAGTTTACAGAAACAACACCTCAAGAAACATTAATTTCAATCCAGTAATTGACTTTACAAATGATTTGAATACAGCTGGTTCTGATCTTACTTATATTTCAGATCTTGGTTCAAGAGATGTCTTAAGCGGTACTGCAGGTTTTAATAGTAGTGATATGTTTGTCGTTGTTGTACCCGATGTAACAATTACAAACACTATGTGGCCTGCGGATACATTTACCAGTACCGACCCTACAGCAAATGACCCTAGAACTGAAGATGTTACAGGATTTGGTTATGGTGGTTATAGTTCTAGATTTACCAATGAATACTTTGGTTATTGTATTGGTACTCACAGTAATACTACAGGTGCAGGTTATGGAAGAGCAGATACATCTGGAACAACAAATTTCAATCAAACCGGAATTATTAACATTAGACACAATGCCGCAGTGAATGACATGGACATGTATATTAATGATAATGCTTTTGGAAACCTTACAGCTGATGCAGCATCTTTTGCTACAGTAGACGACACAAGATACTGGTTAGGCCGTAGTCAATACTTTGAAGGTAGTTTTGATGGTAGAATAGCTGAAGTTATTACTTATTCTGCTACTAATAATGATTCTGATTTAACTCAAGCCAGAAACAGAATTCAATCCTACTTAGCAGTGAAGTATGGTATCACACTTGGTGTTAATGGAACTTCACAAGATTATGTAGATAGTGATGGTACGGTAATTTGGGATCAATCAGCAAACTCAGGATATAATTATGATATAGCTGGTATTGGTCGTGACGATGATTCAGAACTTAACCAGAAACAATCAAGAAGTGTTAACGATGCTTCAGATGGCACAGGCAGAACTCAAGGTTTATTAACCATAGGATTAGCCGATATTTACAACACTAATACTGAAAATAAAAACACTAACCCTACTACATTCAATGATAAGGAGTTTCTTATGTGGGGAAATAATGGGGCAGATATAAATTTAGCTGCATCTGTTATATCTGTTAACATGAGTTCTGGTATTACACCATCATTAAATACAGATGTAACATTTACTGGTATGCAACGTATTTGGAAAGTAGTTGAAAACGGTGGAGATATTCCTACTGTAAAGGTAAGAATACCTCAGAATGCAATACGAAACATCTCACCTCCAGGTAATTATTATATGTTTATATCAAGTACAGGAGTTTTTGACCCTACTGCAGACTATAGAGTTATGACAGCAGACGGTAGTGGAAACTTAGAAACTGAGTATGATTTTGACGGAACGAGATATATCACGTTTGGTTATGCACCACAGGTAGAAGTTGTACGCTCAGTATACTTTGATGGTTCCGCAGACTACATTGATGTAGAAGACAATCTAGACTTAGACCCTACAGGATTTACAATTTCTGCTTGGGTAAAGCGTGATGCTGCAGATTCAGGCACAAAATCAATCCTTTCAAAGAGAGACTTATCCTTCACTCAAGGTTATGACTTAAGAATTTTAAATGATAATAGAATAGAAATGTATTGGAAAAATGGCACTAACCAAATAACAA
>JASBSE010000012.1 GCA_030149115.1 Winogradskyella sp.
CCAGGAATCCAAAATGTTTTATAATCTTCGGTTAGATTGAATTCTGTATGCTCGTTATTAATATAAACTTCACCTTTAAAATTGTCTTGCTCTGGGAATTCATATCTAAAACCAATACCATCATCATACACTTTAAAAACAATGTTCATTAAGCGTGCAGCTTCATTATTCTCTTGAAGTTCCACTTTTAACTCGTTATAGTTGTTTACCACATCCAATTGTTCACCCCAAGACATTTGCCAAGTTTCGTTAAAAGATGAAGTTGCTGTATTTTTAATTTTGAAGTTTTCACTAAAATCTTCAACATCCTTAAAATCGAAACCTAAATACGATGTGTCTACAACTGTTTTATTGTTAAACATAACAGTATAAAATGGTTTTCCTTTTGCATTAACATTGAAGTTAACTGCTATTTCAGAATTAGGCGATTTAACCTCTAAAACCTGCTCCTTTTCTGTTGAACAAGCATAAAGCGCTAAAACAAATAGAGGTAAAATATATTTAAATTTCATAGTTATTCCTTTTCGATTAGTACAATACTAAAATTTGAGTTTATAGTAATTTTTCCATTTACTACGGTTGCTGTTTCTCCTGAATAAGCATCTCTCAACACAGTGCCTTCCTCAAAGATTTTGGATACATCAATAGTTTTCTCGCCTTTATCTAAATCTAAACCTATAACAACCAAATCATTAAAGTCCCCTTTTTGAAAACTTCTATAAAATAGATAAGGTTCTTGAGTTATCATTTGGTGAGTACCAGCTCCAATAGACGGATGGCGCTCTCTAAATTTACCCAATTTTTGCCAGTGTTCTAAGACTTCTTTTGTTTTATTATCAGATTTTACAGCATCCCAGTTCATGAACGAACGTAAGGTTGCATCTCCTTGAGTGCCTTCAATCACTAAAGATCTTGCAGATTCATCACCATAATATACTTGCGATGTTCCTGGTGACAATAATAGTTTATTTGCTGTCTCAAATGGTTTTTCCCTTTTAGGATCAAACGGACCACCATCATCATGAGAGCTTAAATAATTTAGTACGCCGAATCCTTTCAACTCGTTATTTAAAATACCTGAATAGCGTTTGAATAAATCTTCGTAACCATTCTCTTTAGCATTCCACTTGAATTCGAAATTGATTTGCGCACTGAACATATCATCATAATAGTTGACTTTTTTGTCACCATAATCAAACATTTTACCTCCACTGATGCCATAGTTGTAAACTTCACCTACCAGATAAAAATCATTATCATCCATGACTCTTTCTGGATTGTTCTTTTTGAATTCCGCAAAAGCATAATCACATTCTTTTTTGAATTCTTCCCAAACATAAGCTTCGGTATGCTTTACCGTATCGCATCTGTAACCATCGACACCAAATTCGGTGATGTAATCTGTAAGCCACTTCATGATATAAAAACGTGGAGCTCTTGGATGACCAGTTCTTTCAAAGAACTCATCTAATTCTTTTACTTCTTGCTCATAACGCCCTTCAGCTTTCCATTTTTCAACCAGTTGCGGAGGTAACTCTACATTTTCATTGCTCTCAGTTCTGATATCTGGTAGGTTTTTTACTAAAGTACAACTTACGGTGTGTTCGTAATTGTCATAAGAACATTGCACATCTGTACGTACCCAATCTTCTGGCCAAACAGGATCTTTTTCCGTAACAGGACCTGTGTGATTAATCACTGCATCCAACACGATACGAATACCTCTCGCATGCGCTTCTTTTACCAACTCATGTAAATCTTCTTTAGTACCATAATTTGGATCTATTTTGGTCCAATCCTTTGCCCAATACCCATGAAAACCATAAGTTATACCTGTACCTTCATCAGTTCCTCCATGAATTTGCTCCACGACTGGAGTCATCCAAATAGCATTAATGCCTAAATCGGTGAAGTAACCTTCTTTTACTTTTTGAGTGATTCCTTTGATATCTCCACCTTCAAAACCTCTAAGTTTTCCGGTTTCTTTAGTTCTATCAAAGTTGACATCGTTGGATGTGTCACCATTATTGAATCTGTCGGTTAACAAAAAATAGAGATTCGCTCCTTCCCAAACAAATGGCGCCTTTGGTTTTTCTTCGACTTCAGTTTTATTTTCTTTACAGCTAAGCATTGAAAAAGCTATAATGGTTACTAAAAAATATTTGTACATTATTGTTTAATTAAGATTTTATATTCCCAAGCTCCGATAGGCTGGGCTTCTGGTGTAATTGTTTCAATCTCGCCAGTAAAGTAGTTTTTATATTGTCCCTTTGGGATTACAACTCTATTGTCGCTATCCGTAATATTTCCAACAAAAATCAACGATTCTGATCCTTTACTTCTTTCAAACATTAAAATGCTATCTGAGTATGGTATCGCTTTATATGAAGCTGCATCTTTACCACCATTCAAAGCTACATTAGTGCTTTTAAGTTCGCCTAATGTCTTCAACAAATCGAAATACTCTCCTTTTTCTTTCGGGATAGAATCTTTTTCAAAAAACTTAAGGCGATGTTCCATATCATACTCCTGTCCACTATATATTAATGGCATTCCTGGCATCATATATTCTAGTGCAGTAAATATGTCTTTTTTATCTCCCATACGTTCTTTTATGGTTCCGCTCCATGAGTTTTCATCGTGATTGGTAACAAAATTCATAAGAATATCATCCGCTTCATAATCCGTGGAAACTTTAGTCATATACTCATAAAAATCTTCAGGTGATTTTTCACCTTTTGCCATTCCATTCATTAAGTGATGACCATTCCAAGCATAAGCCATATCAAACAATTCGCCTTTCAACAATTCTGGCTCCCAAGCTTCAGCTAGCATAAAAACATTCTTTTCACTTCTTAATTTAGAAATAGCAGTTTCCCAAAAATCGACAGGCACAGAACCTGCAACATCACATCTAAAGCCATCTACACCTTCATCTTTTACCCAATACAGCATATCTTCAATCATTTCCTTACGCATGTCTTGGTTGTCGTAGTTTAAATCGGCAACATCTGTCCAATCAGTTCCTTCAGGATGTATAATCTCACCAGATTCGTCTTGGGTGTAATATTCAGGATGATTTTTTATCCACTCATGATCCCAACCTGTATGGTTTGGCACCCAATCTAAAATGACATAGATTCCGTTTTCATGAGCTGTATTGACCAATTCTCTAAAGTCTTCTTTAGTTCCAAATTCAGGATTAATCTTTGTGAAATCGGTTACTGCATAGTAACTACCCAAGTATTTAGCTTGTTCTTCTTCTGGAAAATCAGAAGCGAATTTGCTATTTTCTCCACCTGTAGCTTTTCGTTTGGTTTCAGAAATAGGAAACACTGGCATTAGCCAAATGACTTTTACTCCTAATTCTTTTAAGGTTGGAATATCTTTAGTGAATTCATCAAAAGTACCTTCCGGAGAATATTGACGAATATTTGCTTCATAGATTACTGCCGTTTCCAAAATCTCATCTGAAATTGGTTCAATTTCAACACTGGTTTTTAGCTCGTTCTCTACTATTTTAGTTTCCTTTTTTTCTTCTTTGCAACTTGCAAACAGCGCAATTGCAAAAAAGGTAAATATTAGTTTTTTCATGATTACTTTATTTTAAGTATGAATGATTCTAAAGGTTTTATATCAATACGAACTTGAGCTTTACCACCTTCAACTTTTAATGTTGAAGTATAATTGTTGTACAACTGGTCTTCAACTTGATAGTCTCCATCTTTCAACTCTAATTTTGAGACCAAATCTTCTGGTAATTGCAATTCAAAACCATAAGTGTTTTCTGCATTAAAGTTTGAAATTATAATGAGTTTTTCATCTTCACTCCAACGTGCAAAACTCAAGACTTTATCGTTATACCATTCTGTATGTTGTTGATTGTAATGTTGCAAATCTTGATAGTCTCCCATTAAGGCATCACTGTTAATCGTGAAGTTTAACAAGCGTTTGTAAAAGTCTCTCAATGATTTTTCACCTTCGGTAGATTGCCCTCCATCAAACTGTTTGTTGTTTACCCAACGTACAACGCTTGGTACAGTTCCGTAATCGAAAATTGAGGTTCTTGTTGGGTCGCCAAAACCTAAATCTTCCTCAGCTTTTTCACCAAATTCCTGACCAAAATACACCATTGTTGGCGATGTACTTATGGTTGCTGAAACGACCATTGCTGGCTTTCCTTTTTTAGCATTGCCAGCAAAATCTGGACTCGCAATACGTTGCTCATCGTGATTTTCTAAAAAGTGAAGCATATGGTGTTCAATATCTTTTAAATCCTCTTGAATTGGCGGAATATTGTACGTACTTCCGTGACCTTGCATCACGTGTTTTAAGGTGTCATACAACTGCACTTTGTCGTACAGGTAATCCATTTTTCCTTTTTTGATGTAATCTCTGTACAAATGCGGTTGGTAAACCTCAGCTAACAAGAATGCGTCTGGATTCTGCATCTTGATGTGCGAATTCATATAACTCCAAAATTCTACAGGTACCATTTCTGCCATATCAAAACGGAAACCATCGACACCTTTGGCTGTCCAATACAAGGCGATATCCTTAAACTTTACCCAAGAATTAGGTACAGTTTTATCTTTCCAAAAGTTATAATGTGCTTTGTAATCTTCGTTATCGAAACCTTCAGGCAATTCATCAAAATCCTTTTGACCGTCTGGATTTATTCCGTAGTTAACTTTTACAGTTTCGTACCAATCGTTCATATTTGGCTGCGACGCTCTTGAACCATTACCTGTCCATTTTGCTGGAACTTCTTCAAACTTACTATCAGCTTTTGGGTGATTTTCGCCTCCTAAAGGTTGGTAACCGTTTTCCCAATTTGGCACTTTAAATGGTTCGCCTGGATTGTAATAAAAGTTATTATTGACTGCGTAAGTCACGCTTGTATCATCTTCTGCACCAAAATCCGTTGTACCTTCAGGATTAGTTAGACTTTGATAATTACGAGCCACGTGGTTTGGCACAATGTCTATTAATACTTTTAAACCTGCGTTGTGCGAACGCTCAATTAAGGCTTCAAACTCTTGTAATCTATTCTCTACATTTTCGGCCAAATCAGGATTTACATTATAATAATCCTTAACCGCATATGGCGAACCTGCACGACCTTTTACAATATCTGGGTCGTCGTTAGAAATGCCATATTTAGTATAATCCGTTATTACATCGTGATGTGGCACACCAGTGTACCAAATATGTGTCACTCCGAGGTCCTTGATTTCAGTAAGTGCTTTGTCTGTGAAATCGTTGAATTTACCAACCCCATTTTCTTCTAAAGTTCCCCAAGGTTTATTGTTGGTATTGGTATTTCCGAATAACCGTGTAAACACCTGATATACGACTTCCTTCTTTTTCATTACTGATTTAGCTTCTTCAGTTTTTATAGTTTGTTTTGGCTCGTTTTTGCAACTAAAAACAAGAGTTACAAGTAAAATTAAAGCAATTATATATCTTGAACGCATACTATTTGTTAAGCTTTATTTTAATTTCTTTTTCTTTTGATGTATCCCAAACTATAATAAGTGTTAAGGTTTTATACTTAGAATTGTATGTTCCTTGAACCTTTTCTCTTCCTACTTTGATTTTCTTAGGTTGGCTCT
>JASBSE010000017.1 GCA_030149115.1 Winogradskyella sp.
GGTAACAATTGGATATACGTATTAACTATATCCACATTATATGTTGCCTAAGATAGTAAATCTTTTATTTCTGAAAATGAATTGTTAGCGACATGTGTATAAATTTCTGTGGTTTTAGTTGAATTATGTCCCATCAATATCTGTATGTGTCTAAGATCTGTGCCGTTTTCCAAAAGGTGAGTTGCAAAGCTATGCCTAAGCATATGCGGTGTTACTTTTTTATGTATGCCAGCTTTTATCGCTGCAGACTTAACAATGTTTAACACACTAGACGCGCTATATTTATCTCCTTTCTGACCTTCAAATAGATACTTTTCAGGTCTGTATTCCCGGTAATAAGTTTGTAGATCTTTTAAGAGATTAGCGCTTAAGACCGTAATCCGGTCTTTGTTTCCTTTGGCATTTTTAATAATCACAACCATCCGCTTACTATCTATGTCAGTGACCTCGAGGTTTAATAGCTCACTACGACGAAGTCCAGAGGAGTATAGTAATCCAATAATGCATTTGTGCTTTATGTTGTTAGCATTATCTATTATCATTAAAATCTCTTTTTTTGATAAAACCTCTGGAAGTGATTTTTCTTTTCTTGGTCTTTCAATGGAATAGAATCGATTGGGCATTCCAAGAACCGTCTCATAATAGAACTTTACACTATTGATGGCAAGGTTTACTTGAGAGTTTGAAACACCTTTTTGAATCAATAACTGTAAATATTTTCTAATATCAACTTCATTTATCTCTTTAAGTTCCTTGTCTTTGAAATGGTTTATGAAAGTCTCGAAACTCGAAATATAATTCTTTACCGTATTAGCAGAATACCTTTTTAGTTCTAGTTTTAACAAGTAGGATTCAGGACAAAGTCTACAATCTTTAACTAACTTTCTTTTTCTGTAGCGTTCTAATTTTACCACTGGGTTGTTTTCATTAACAATCTTGTTTGAAAAAAAGTAATTACCATTAACCCATGCTACGCTATGAAAAGTCTTGAAAATTAATTCAAGGTTAGACTTTTTATTAGGAAGGTAGTGCATAGTAAATTCAGTGCTCCATGAAATATTAGGTAATTGCTCAACAAGAGCCTGCAATACCTTGTCTGAATTAAATAGGATACCGATACATTTCTTTTGTTCGATTAACAGATGTTTTAAAGTAACACTTTTATGTAGTTCCATATTTTTTTGTTCAAATTAGATAATAGAAATAACATAATCGTACCTTATTCGAATATTTTACGTATAATATTCGTTTAATTTGAAAAATAGATGAGATTACATAAAAATTGCTTGAATTGTGATAAGGAATTGATAGGAAGAACGGACAAAAAGTACTGTGACCCACAGTGCAAAAGTTCTCACCAGTACAAAAAGGAAAAGGAACAGCCTGAGCGGTTTTACAACAAGGTAGACAACCAGTTGAGGCTTAACAGAAAGCTACTCAAAGAATACAATAAAGCAGGCAAAGCCATCATAAGGTCAGAGGTGTTGATAAGGGAAGGTTTCGACCCGAAATTCTTTACACACTTCTGGAAGAGCAAAAAAGGCGACGTCTACCTGTTTATTTACGAATACGGTTTTTTAAAAAAAACGGAACACAGTGTAGAGAAATTTGTGCTTATAAAATGGCAGGAGTATATGTCTAAATAAAATAATCCCGCATCTGTACCTTTTTTCTCGAAGCGCTTATAAATAGGAGTGAAGTACTTTATGTATCCATCTTTCAGCTTAATGATTTTCTAATATTAGAAAGTTTAGAACTCAATTCCTGTATTTTTTACTCAATAGCATTAATGTTTGAATTATTCAAATATTGGAACAATAATGACATAAACTGAAATAAAATTTATGGTTGACTAGAAAAAAGATAAATATTTGATAAGTCTTTAAACCAGTCAAATATTATGGTACATATAGAGTTTAGCATAATAATCTTTTTTTTCCTAGCTTAAGTATTTCCAGTCAAAATCAATCAGATAATGAATGTTTGGTCACAACTTAAATTCTGTTAGATATGATTTTGATAAGCTTCTTATCAGTAATGAGGATAGAATACTATGCTTTTTAAAAATTCTTGTAACCTTTTTTTAAGTCATCTTGTCCTATAAATGTGAATTCACCTAAACAAAATAACAATCACATAAATTAAAAATAAGATGACTTTTAAAAACACACCAATTTATTTAACACTTACAATAGTTTGTTGTTTAACAACATTATTTGCCTGTGTACAAAAGGAAACAATAACAACTGTAGATGGTAAAACTATCAAAGAGGCTAAACTTACCTCTGAAATCAAAAAAATACTGGAAACTGAAGATATTCCAGCAATTTCCATAGCTGTAATCAACAATAACAAAGTGGTTTATGATCAAGCATTTGGAGTGAGTAATATGGAAACCAAAAGTCCAGTGGATGGCCAAAGCATTTTTGAAGCAGCTTCTTTATCAAAACCCATTTTCGCGTATTTTGTAATGAAAATGGTTGAGAAGGGAAAAATTGATTTAGATAAACCACTTTATGAATATCTTCCACACCCGGGTATTGCACCTGAATCCCAAGAAGACGCTAAATTGATAACTGCTCGTATGGTTTTGGCGCATCAAACAGGATTTCCAAATCATTCTGATGGCCAACCTATAAAATTAGCTTTTAAACCTGGAACAGATTTTATGTATTCCGGTGAAGCTTATCAATATTTGGCAGCTATTATTGGGATGCAAAATGGAGTAGGCTGGAAAGCAGACTTGAATGAATTATTCCAAAAAGAGGTTGCAGAACCTTTACAGATGTCACATTCAACATTTGTTTGGGATGATTATTTAGCTAAACACAAGGTGATTGGCCATGATAAAGATGGAAAACCCACCACTAGTAATCCTCGACCAAGTTCTGGAGATGGAACTACTTTTTTCGCTTACTCAAGCCTTCATAGTGAAGCCAGCGAGTACGCAAAATTTATTATTACTATGCTAAAAAAAGATGGACTTCAAGAAGAAACGTTTAATGAAATGCTAAAAGAGCAAACACACTTTCAAAATGATAATCCGCTAAAACAGCAAATAGGTCAAACAGGTTGGGGTTTAGGGTTTGCCCAAAAAATAACAGAAGATTACACGATGCATATGCATACAGGTAATAATCACGACTTTCAAGCGTATGCGATGTTTATCCCTGAAAAAAATTACGGATTGGTTGTGTTTACTAACAGTGATAAAATGATTCCGTTTTTAACAAACTTATCTGAAGTGTTAGGACCACAGTTTTAAATTAATTTTTAATATTTTAATACAAAATAAAAGACATGGAAAATTATCAAGATGCACTAGGCGCATTATTCTTAATGACAGGAGTAGTTATTGTAGTGTTTATTATTGCTAAATATACATACCTGACAAAAAAGGCAATGATTGAAAAAGGTCTTGCAACACCTTCAAACTCTAAAAAAGCCCAATATATAGACATAGGTTGTATCGTAGGGGGTTTAGGAGTTGGACTAATGATTTCAACCATTTTTACAACAATGGAGCTTTCAGAAGATTCAACCGATTTATTGGTTTGGGGTACAATTCTGATTTGTGGAGCCATTGGTTTGGTGGTTGCACATATTCAACTCTTGCTTACTAAATCTATATCATAACGGAGAAGAGGGAATGGCTTGGCATCGCGATGGCGAAAAAGATTTAAAAAAAAATGGTGCAATAGCCTCATTAAGTTTTGGGGCAGAACGCAAGTTTTTATTTAAACACAAAGAAACAAAACAAACGGTTTCCGTCCATTTAGAAAAAGGTAGTTTGTTGGTTATGAAAGGAACTACACAAACAAATTGGCTACACAGACTTCCGCCTTCTAAAAAAGTAAAAAGTCCGAGAATAAATTTAACATTTAGAACAATCGACATTTAATACAGCAAGTATCGGGTTTTATACACTTAATCGTCAAGTTAGTTTTGCATTATAAATTTAAAACAAACAAAAATGCAAACATTAAAAGACAAAGTAATCCTAATAACAGGAGCAAACAGAGGAATTGGAAAATCGCTTGTTAAAGCATCATTAGAAAAAGGGGCAAGAAAGATCTATGCAACTTCTAGGGATTTAAACAAAATGCCAAACTTTGGAGATTATAGAGTTGTGTCATTAGAATTGGATATTACAGATAAAACTCAAATTTCTAGAGTTTTAAAAAAAGCAACAGACGTTGAAGTTCTCATTAATAATGCAGGAATTTTAAGCCAGGGTAATATTTTGGAAGGAGAGTTAATCGGAATGGAAAATGACATGAAAGTAAATTATTATGGTACAATAAATATGATGCGGGCATTTGTACCAATACTAGAGAGTAATAGCTCATCTGCTCGCATTATTAACATGGTTTCTATCGCTGCATATTCTCCTCTTCCATTTATAGCTGGTTATGCTGCTTCTAAAGCAGCTTTACTTTCAGCTACACAGGCTGTTAGAATTGAATTGGCAAAGAAAGGAATAATTGTTCATTCTGTTAATCCTGGAGCTATTGATACTGATATGAACAAAGGAAGTGAATGGGATATGCCAGCCCCAGACGAAATTGCAAAGATAATATTAGATAAAGTTGAAGCAGGGGAATTGGATATTGTTCCTGATGATATGAGACTTGGGATGTACAATACATGGAGAGAGGATCCTTCAAAGTTAGCAGAAATGTTTCATAATATGTACCATGGAGAGCAATAAAATTCAATCTTAAGATTGAAGTTGTATTATAGCCATAGTAGAGTTTATCTCCTTCTATGGCTTTTGCATTTCAATATTTAAACCTGCAAATACAATGAGAATTAATAAAAACTTATCCAAGTTAATATTGTTTAATGTATTATCTTTTCATTTTCATAATGGAACGGCCATAAGCTTTTAACAAAAACACAAACAGAGTATACACAATGCTATTTAACCAAATCTGGAATATCCATAAGGACCATTTAAAAAACTTCATCATAACAAAAGTAGACGAAGAATATCTTATTGATGATATTTTACAAGAAGTGAGTATAAAACTAAATGACAGTTTAATTAGAAATGTTGAAATAAAGAATTATAAAGCGTGGCTTTTTCAGGTAACAAGAAATACAATTGCTGATTATTATCGAAGCCATAAAATGAATACTATATCCAAAGTAAATGAAGTTGTTTCTGATTATAATTCAGGGGCTTGCATATGCGATTTATCAGGTTTTGTAATCAAAGAATACCTTCCTGAAAAATATGGCAAACCACTCTATTTAAGTGATATTGAGCAAGTGCCACAGCAAGAAATAGCCGAGACTTTAAATTTAAGCTTGAGTGCAACAAAATCGAGAATACAAAGAGGACGAACTAAATTAAAAGACCTAGTTTCTGAATGTGTTAGTATATCATACAATAATAGAGGGCAAATTTCTGATTTCCAATTAAAAAAGGGCTGTGAACTACCTCGAGAATTAAAAAATGAAATGGATAGAATAAATTTATTTCCATAATCTTGCATCTTTTTACTTTCATCTTACGACTATAGGGTAAAGTAAAAAAATGAAACAAAAAATAATCACATCTTTAATAGCTGTTCCGTTAGTGTTGGTTTTAGTGGGCATCATAAGCTATTTAACAATCCTTAATGATTGGAGTTTTGAAATAACATCATTTTCAATTTTCTTATTCACCCTTGGATACATTCTATTTTTAGAAAATACAATTCCTTTAAAACAATCATGGAAACCTGAAAAGAAATTACTTTGGGCAGATATTAAGCACTTTATTTTTTCAACAGCCATATTTGATGCTTTAGGAAAAATGGTTGCTCTGGCTTTGGTTATTTATATTCAAAAGCACTTCTTTACTACTGCTGGTTTTTGGGACTCGATTCCATTTATTGCAACATACGCAATTGCAAATCTGATAGGCGAATTTTTTCCTTATGTATACCATAGAGTGAGCCACAAGGGAGATACTAACTCTTATTTGAGTCTTTTTTTATGGAAAATTCATTCCATACATCACCTGCCAAATAGCTTAAACTGGTTTAAAACAAACTGGATTCATCCTATAAATATGTTCTTGAATACGTTATTAAAAATAACACCCATTATGCTTTTAGGGTTTAGTAAAGAAATCATTTTTTTAGTTGGCATTACGCACGTTGTGGTTGCCTATATTTCTCACGCTAATATTCAAACAAAGAAAAGTTTTTTGGATTATATAATAGTTACACCACAAGTGCATCATTTTCATCATAGCATAAAGATGGAGGAAGCAAAGAATTTTGGCAATATATTTCCGTTTTGGGATTTATTATTTGGCACCTATTATAACAGAAAAGGCTCTGTGGAAAAAGTTGGGATTATAAATGGCCCTGAAACTAATTACCCAAAAGACAGAGCATATATTAAGCAACTAACATTTCCTGTAACTACTTCAAAGGATTGTTGTAAATAAGAATACCATAAAAATGAAAAAATATCAAATAAAGACAATAGTAGTCACTACAATTTTTATATTAAGCCTTTTATCTTCTTGTCAAGTAGGAAGGTTTGTTTGGTACAATTATGCAAACATTACGGACTATAAAATATTTCCGTCAAGAACAGTTCATAAAAGCACAGTTCCCTTTACATTCTATCAATCTGCAACTGGAAATACACCTAAAAAAATTATAGCAAAAAACAGTTTAGATCATAATCAGGTTTTTGATTTTGACACGTATTTAGAAGACAGTAAAACGGTGGCTTTTTTAGTAATACAGAATGACACAATTAAATATGAAAACTATTTTAATAAATACAATCAATCCTCTGTATCTTCTTCTTTCTCAATGGCAAAATCCATTCTATCTATTTTAATAGGAATAGCGATTGATGATGGATTAATAAAATCCGTTAACGAACCCATTACAAACTATATTCCCGAACTGAAAAAAAATGGTTTCGATAAGGTAACCATTGAACATTTACTACAAATGACTTCAGGGTTAGATTTTGACGAAAGTTATATCAGTCCTTTTAGTGAAGCATCAAGTTACTACTATGGAACAAACATTAGAAATGCTATTTCTAAATTGAAACTAAAAAATGAGCCAGGGCAAGAGTTTGAATACACAAGCGGAAGCCCACAAATACTAGGATTAATTTTAGAACGTGTGATTAATGGAAAAACAGTAACCCAATATTTAGAAGAAAAACTATGGATTCCTTTAGGCATGGAATATGAAGCCAGTTGGAGTTTAGATAGAAAGAAAAATGGTATAGAAAAAACCTTTTGTTGTATTAATGCCAGAGCTAGGGATTTTGCTAAAATTGGAAGATTATACTTAAACAAAGGATATTGGGATAACAAACAAATAGTTTCAGAGGCATGGGTGAAAAAGTCCACTAAAATTGAAAGCTTAAATGGAAGTACACCTTATTATCAATACCAATGGTGGATTCCAAATAAAAATTCATTTATGGCAGAAGGACATTTAGGACAATTTATTTATGTAAATCCATCAAAAAAATTAATAATTGTCCGGTTAGGAGAAAAACACGGAGGTGTTGTATGGTGGTCGATATTTGATAGGTTAAGTAAAAACTTAGGCCAAGAGTTATTGCATTAACTTAAGTCAACTATACACCATTCAAAACATTGTCTTATGACATTGTTTTAAAGGTATAAAGAGTATACTTTTGTTTATATTTACAAATAAACGGTTTTAGTGTATAAAGAATTAGAATCTTATTTAAAAGAGCATGGAGATGTTGACGAAGAGGTCCTTAAAAAAATAACAGCTCGTTTCAAACCATTAAAAACAGTTAGAAATGAAATGTTATGCAATATCGGGCAAGTTTGCAGACACTTCTATTTTATTAAAAAAGGCTGTTTAAGGCTATATGAAATTGACGACAAAGGAAATGAAATAACAGGTTTCTTTGCATTAGAGGACAGCATAATTTCAGCCAACACTAGTTTTATCCTTCAAAAACCATCAAGAGATTGCCTGGTTTCATTAGAGCCTTCAGAACTTTTAATGATTACTAGAGACGATTTTTTCAATTTAGTTGATACTGTTCCGCAATTTGCCTCGGTTTATCATAAGTTTATAGAGTTTGCATTCATTCACTCTCAAATGCGCATCTATAGTTTTTTGGGAATGGAAGGTATTGATAAACTTAAATGGGTCATGGAACATGAACCCAAATTACTCTCCCGCATTTCCAGTAAAGCAGTTGCTTCCTATCTTGGCATGACCAATTCTACCTTAAGTAAGTTAAGGGCTAAACTTTAAAACGTTGTCAAATGACAACGGTAAACCTATTGTTTTTTATCAACTTCGCTTTGCGTTTTTGTATTAAATAATACGCCTTTCAAAGATGGCTCAATTAAAAGTAAATGAGCATGGTTTTTTTAACTATGATGATATTAAGATAAAACCTATACAAACAGAAAATAGTTGAGAGCAATTATCTATTTAGCTATTGCAACTATTTTTTTAGGATTAAATTTTCATTTAGCTAAAATAGTTTTAAAAGAAGTTGATTTTATTGAAGCAGGTTTTTGGCGTTTCCTATTTGGGGTTGTGGCATTAGTTATTTTAGGATTTAAAAACTTACCTTCAATAAAAAAAGTTCAAGAAAATCTAAAAGGAATTTCATTTACAGGGTTTATTGGCTTGTTTGGGTTTAATCTGTTTTTCTTTTTAGGGCTGATGAACAGTACTGCCATTAACGCGGCACTTATTGTGAGTTTAAATCCTGTCTTAACAATTCTTATCTCCTCCAAAATCCTAAAGACATCTATTAAAAAAAATCAGTTAGCAGGTATTTTTATTGCTCTTATGGGAGTAACCTATTTAATACTAAAAGGTAACATTACAAGCGTTAATGACATTCAATTTAACTTCGGCGATATTCTCATATTAATAGCAAATATTTTTTTTGCACTTCATCATGTTTGTGTAAAAAAGTATAGTACCACTATCTCAAATTTGAATTTCACCCTTTTAACTAGTTTATGTTGTTTTATAGGCTTTGCTTTTTTATTACCAATTACCGGAATGCAAAATATATTGACTCACTCATATATTTTTTGGATGGCAGTATTTAGTATTGGCTGTTTAGGAACAGCGCTAGCCTATTTTTTATGGCAAAAAGGCATACAAATTATTGGTGCAGATAAGGCTAGCATTTATATGAACATCATTCCTTTGTCAGCAGCTATGTTTTCCTTTTTATTTAATGAAACGTTGCATGTATATCATTTACTAGGTGGTCTATTTATTATTGTAGGGGTGTTTGTTACCAATAAACCTTCAACCCTATAAACCATTGTCCTATGACAACTTTTATGCGCTTTTAAAATTACAATTTTGTAACATATTTGAACAATCAAGTTCAGTATTAAAATAAATATATTATGAGTAATTTAAAAAAAGTATTTGTTTACACAGAGTTGCAATTTTCAGTACCATTTGATGATGTTCCTTGGGAAAAAATCAATGAAGGAATTAAAAAACAAGAAGGGTTTGTAAGAAAGACATGGCTTTCGGGATTAAATTCAGGAACCGTAGGTGGTTTATATGAGTTTAATTCGTTGGAAAGTGCTCAAAAATTTGCGTGGGATTACTTCCCTAACGAGCCTAGAGCGTTCGGTGTGAGTTTTCAGACAAAGCTTTTTGACGGAGAAATTGTAGAAGCGGCAAGTAGAGATATGAATTCGCCACACTATGATTAAATTGCTATTATCATTCTTAAAAAACAAGAACCCAAATAAAGGGTTCTTGTTTTCTTTATAAAATTAATTATGAAAGAAAAAAGATACCCTATTCCGCCATTTAACATGGAAACTGCACAAAAGAAAGTGAAATTAGCAGAAGACGCTTGGAACACTAAAAACCCAGAGAAAGTTGCATCAGCATATACAATTGATTCAGAATGGAGAAATAGAGATGAGTTTATAAACGGAAGAGAGGAAATTAAAAAATTTCTAGAAAAAAAGTGGGAGAAGGAATTAAACTATAAACTTAAAAAAGAACTATGGGCATTTTCAGGAAATAGAATCGCTGTTCGGTTTGAATATAAATGGAGTAATAGTGAGGGGCAATGGTTCCGTTCATATGGAAATGAAAATTGGGAGTTTGATGAACATGGCCTAATGAGCAAAAGATATGCAAGTATTAATGATATAGCAATTGATGGCTAATTCAAATGGATAACTTATAAAATGGAAAACCATTGTCATATAACAATACTTAAAATCTTTCCAAACAATAAGTTTGTAGAGTTGAAAAGCAATTAAGCTTTCAAATTAAAATTTTAAACATATGAAACATATATTATTTATAGTGACCAGTACTAATGTTACTGGTATGGGTAATCATGCAGCGGGTTATGAGTTTTCTGAAATAGCCGACCCTTATTTTGAGTTTGTCAATAAAGGGTTTACCATAGATTTTGCAAGTATTCTAGGAGGAGAGCCACCCTATGTAGGTTATGACCCAAAGCAACAAACCAGCAAGGAATTTATAGAGGGTAATGGGTTTAAGCGACTTAATTTTAGCCATAAATTAAGCAATATTGATGTTTCAGCTTATGACGCCATTTTCTTTCCTGGAGGCTTGGGTTTAATGACAGACATGGTAGACAACCCATTGGTTAAAGAAATAATTAAAAGAACCTATGAAAACGGAAACGTTATTGGTGCGGTGTGTCATGGACCAAGTGCCTTGTTAAATGTTATTTTGTCCAATGGCAGTAATTTATTAGAAGGAAAAAAAATAAACTCTTTTACTGAAGCTGAAGAAAAAATTGATGGTCATACATTGGGTGATGTCATTCCGTTTATGCTTGATGAAGAATTGATTAAACAGGGAGCAATGTTTTATCATAATAAGCCCTTTGAACCGTATGTGGTTGTTGACGATAATATTGTAACCGGTCAAAACCCAGCTTCGGCTTCTGGTGTAGCATTAAAAATGATAGAGTTGTTAACTTAAAGAATTGATAGATAGATTATTTAATAGCAAGAAGAGAGGCTCAAATTGATATAGATGTCTCTTTTTTTGTTGATGAAATTGCAAGTTCACTAATGAAAATTTTTGTAGGATGTTTTTATAACTTTGTACAATACAACAAACAAAAATAGGACGTCATAAGTTTTTTAAGTATTTTACTAATTGGTTTAGGTATTGTTCATTTTAATTGTGCAACTGGTGGAACATTTGGTTTTTTAGAATCATTACTCAACCAAGGAGATTGGACACAAAACTATTTTCACCTTTATGTTTGATAATTCCAATGTTGGGTATTATCAATCAATTAGTATAAATAAATTAGTAAAAGTGACAATTGAACAATTAAGATCTTTATTAGAATGATGAACAATGATATAAATACAATCCTACTTGATAGTATAAAAGAAGTAACAATTATTTCTGATAAAGAAGTTGAAATTTTGACTTCAGTTTTTCAAAGCATCACCAAGAAGAAAAAAGAATATTTGGTTAAAGAAGGCTCGTTATCATCAAATTTATATTTCATAGTCAAAGGGTATGTAAGATGTTTTTACATTGAAGACGGCAATGAAATAACAACACAAATTTATTCCACTAAAGATTTTGCTACTTCATTTGAAAGCTTTCTTAACAATGAATACTCAAAAGAATATATTCAATGTACTTCCAATTGTACTTTATTAAGTATTTCAAAGTCTGATTATGATAAGTTGTACCAAGAGGTTTCAAACTGGTCAACCTTTTGTAAAAGCGTATATGAAAAATATATAGTTAGAATTTCCGAAAGAGCTAATTCCCTTCAGAATTTATCCGCATCAGATAGATATTTAAGGCTATTAAATACCCAGCCCAATATTGCTTTAAATACAGCAGTAAAACACTTGGCTTCTTATCTTGGTATAAAACCACAATCATTAAGTCGCATTCGAAAGGAGGTAATTAAGTAACAAATGTGATTTTTTTGGAACTAGGATGCTCATAATTTTGAAAAAAAATAAAATTATGAATAGCGTAATTCCAATATCAATTTGGTCAAGAGGTATGATAAATTGTTTCTTGATTAAAGGGACTGAAAAACATATACTGGTTGACACAGGCGTTCCAAATAGTGAGAATAAAATCATAGCACAATTGAATAAACAGGGTGTCAATAAAAAAGATATTGGATTAATAATTGTTACCCATGCTCATATTGACCATTTTGGAAGTGCTTATAAATTAAAACAACTTTTACAAGTTCCCATTTTGGCACATCAACTAGATGTAGAATCATACATAACAGGTAAAGCAGATATTTCAACCATGAAACTCAATAAGCCACAATGGTGGCTTTTTAAGCAAATAATTAAAAATCAAAGTACAGAACCATTCCAACCTGATATTTTAATTAATGGAGATGTTGAATATAATTTAAAGGAATGGGGTACTAACGGTAAAATCATTCACACTCCAGGGCATACTCCTGGATCCTTGTCTATAATTTTGGAAAATGGTGAAGCTATTATTATGGACATGATGGCATCTGGAATTTTACTTGGTGGAGTAATGTTTCATGAACGAATCAAACATCCTCCTTTTCATGATAATATTATTGAATTAAAAAATAGCTTTGAAAAGGTTTTATCTCTTAAGGCAGAGGTGTTTTATCTTGGTCATGGAGGTCCAGTAAATAAATCCCAAATAATTAGATACTACAATAAATATCTAAAAAATATCAGTAATACTAGTTATGTATAAACAAGATTAAACCTTTTTATTGAATTATTATCTAACTGTCAATAACCTAAAACAAATTTACCGATGAATAGATTCTTACTTTCTTTATTGCTCATTGTGTTTTTCTCTTGTGCTTCGAGAGATGATGACATAACATCTCAAAGCAATAACAATATTAGTAAACCCAAAGGCTTATTTTCTAGTTCTTTTGGCAATGAATCAGCTCTTGACAATAATCAAGTCAAAGGTTCTTTGATACGTGTAACATGGAGTGATATTGAACCCAGTGAAGGAAACTATGATTTTTCTATAATAGAGCAGTTTCTTGTTTCAATAAAATCAAGAAACTTAAAATGGAGTTTAGGGGTAATTGCTGGTGGCGATAGTCCAAATTGGTTAATTGATTCTTATGGAGTAGATTATTTTGAAATTATGGGCTTTGATAATACCTTAAAAAGAATACCAAAAATATGGGACACAAGAGCTAATGAAAAATTAGCGCTTTTGGCTCAAGCGCTAGCAAACATATATAAAAATGATGAAGATTTGGTATTAGTGTATGTACCTCAAATGACGGCAAACGGAATAGAAGGCCATTTTAATGGTGTTTCTGCAACAGAATTAACAAACGCTGGGTTTACAGCAGACAGATGGGTAGAATCTGTAAAAGAGACGGCGAATATTTTTGCAAATGCATTTTCAAATAAAGCCATAGCTGTTGAAGTCCATGACATTATGGATGATACCTCAATACCAAACCGAATTATGACAGACTTATGGAATGATAGCACCTTGAACCATCGTGTTGGAGCTGCCATTTGGTGGATTTCCGGAAAGATAACTTACCAACCCAATCTGATAAATGCTCTTAACTCTTTTCAAGGAGATATATATGCACAGGCAATTGGTAGATCTGATCAAACTGAAAGATTTGAAGATAATGATTACACTACCATTTTCAGTCAAGCACAAACAATGGGTGTTAGATATATGGAACTTTGGGAATATGAATTTGTTTACAACACGTTCCCAACTGAATTTGAAAATTTTTATAATTATACAAGCGTAACCTTTGAGTAATCTGCTCTATAGCAACTAGGGAAAGTGAGGATAATTATTATTGTTTAGAGCAATCTACTCACACACTGTCATTGCAATAAAACTATTCTTACCTTTGTAAAATGCATGAACAATTAATAAACTTAATTTCTCAAAGCGTAACAATTACCGATAAAGATAAAGTGTTATGCAAGCAGTTTTTTGAGCCTGTACTTTTTCCAAAAAATCGAATTATAGAAGAGGAAGGAAGTATTCCTAAACACCTCTATTTTGTAGTATCCGGTTTTGTTCGATTGTTTCATTATAACGACAAAGGCGATGAAGTTACAACACATATCAACTGTCCACCTGGGTTTATCACTTCATATTTCAACTTCATCAATAAAACTAAATCAAACGAAAGTTTAGAGTGCATTACAGAATGTGAACTACTTAAAATTACCAAAGAAAATTTGGATATATTAATACAACAAAGTACAGCGTTCAAAGATTTTAGTATATTGGTTTTTCAAGAATCATTGGCATACAATGAAAACCGTTCAAAAGAATTGGCAACCCTCACTGCAGAACAACGCTATCAAAAACTCATTGAAAACTATCCCCAGATATTATACAATGTTCCTTTGCAATACATCGCTTCGTTTTTAGGAATGAACCCCAAAAGTATGAGTCGTATACGAAAACAGGTTGTTAAGTAGAGGCTTCATATTTCTAATTCCAAACGAACCCTCTTAGGTAATTTAGCTACTACTAAATTATACGATTCATCAATCCATTTGTAAAGCAATGGGTCAGGAATGGAATTATCCATATTAATACGGTTCCAATGGTTTTTATTCATATATCCGGGTAAGGTCACTGCAGAGTATTTAGCCCGAAGGTCATCTATTCTGTCTGGACTACATTTTACACTAATACTAGCAAAAGTTGAAACATCGGTTGCTGTGAACATTTTGCCGCCAACCTTAAAAACCAAAACGTTGGGCAGGTTTTTTGGAAAAGGAAAAGATTCCGTTACTCCTCTTTTTTTGATGCAATAATTTCTATAGTCCTCTATATTCATACTTATTTAATATTAAGAGCGTTGGTAAGCAGGTTAATTTCGTAATTGTAATTGGTGGTTCTCTTGTTTACCCATAGTAATTTACAATTCGGTTTTTTATTGTCCATAAGCATCGGCTTTATAACTCCGCTTTCTACAGCATTTTTACCAATATAATCAGGTAATACAGCTAATCCGTGACCAGCACTCATCGTAGAAACAATATCCCTAAAAGAAGGAAAAACATATTTTGCCATTATTTGTGGTCTACTGTTGAAATTGGTTTTCCAAAAATCTGTTATGTATGGTAAGTCATTATCATACGCATACCACAATTGATTGGATAACCATTGTTGGATTTCTTTAGCGTTCGTATTGTCCATTTTTTTAAAAGGAGCATCGTCATACAACTTTTTGGAAGCATAGAGAGATAGTTTGCTTTCCGCTATGAGTGAAAAATCGTGGTCATATCCGGTGTATTCCTTGTCTGAAACCATTAAATGAATTTTATCTTTTTCTAAATAAGTAATCAGTTCTTCCATGTCGCCAAACTTAAATGTGAGAAACATATTTATTTCTGGCAATTTTTTTAAAATAAATTGATGGAAAAAATCATAGGAACAACCCACTACGATAGATGGGCAATTTTTGCTGCTTCCTCTCCTGAATTTTTGTTCTGCTTTTTCTAATCCTTCAATGAACCCTGCAATTTGTGAATACAAAAATTTCCCGTATTCCGTTGGTAGCATTCTTCGAGCTGTACGCTCAAAAAGTTGCTTTCCTACTTCGGCTTCCAAAGCCGTTATTTGTTTGCCCACTCCTGGTTGCGACATATACAATTTCTGTGAAGCAGTTGTCAAACTTCCGTACTCGTAAACATATGTAAAAGTACGATACCATTCTAAATTAACCATATTACTTAAGTTATACAAAACACTAATATAAGTAATTTTAATTATACATATAGCTCCCCTACATTTGCCAAACATTATTTAACTTTAAAAACTATAATTATGTCTAAAACACTTCTAGTTAATTATACTCCACGCATAGGTTCCAATACAAAAAAGCTTGTTGACACTTTTAAAGCATTTACGAATGGAAATACGGAACTGACGATTTTGGATTTGTCAATTACACCGCCAGATCTTTTGTTATTTGAAACGCTTAATACTTTTTTAAAAGCTAATTATTCCGAAGAAACATTAACTAATGAAGAGGAAATGTTACTCAAAAAAAATAACACAATGACCACAGAACTCATACAATCAGATTTTATAGTACTAGCTTTCCCGATGTATAATTTTTCTGTTCCAGCTACAGTAAAGGCGTGGTTGGATGCAGTGATACAGATGGGTAAAACATTCACGATCAATAGTGAAGGATTTCAGGGATTATGTTCAAATAAAAAAGCAATGATTCTCACAACAACTGGGTATGAAGTTGGTGAAGCAGATTTTGCTACACCACTTACAAAAACCTCTTTAGGTTTTATGGGCATTGAGTCTGAAGATGTTGTAATACAAGGTCTCAACCAGTTTCCTGAAAAAGCAGATAAACTTATTGAAGAAGCAAACTTAAGGATAGAAAACATCTGTAACAGATGGTACCAAAATAGTAATTAAGTAACATTTGCGAAGTGCCCTTTAATAATCAATGTTGAATTTTGTACCATAATTAAACATTAAAAATATGGTACATAAAAAATTAGCATTGGTTACGGGTGCTAACGGACATTTAGGAAATAACTTGGTAAGATTCCTGATTGATAAAGGAATTCCTGTTCGGGCTTCAGTTCGAAATCTAAAAAACAAAGAACCATTTTTAGGGCTCGATTGTGAAGTGGTACAAGCCGATATTACGGATAAAAAATCATTGGTCAGTGCATTACAAGGCGTTGAAACGTTTTATGCGGTTGGAGCAGCATTCAAATTATGGGCTAAAGACCCAAAAAAAGAAATTTATGATGTTAACCTTGAAGGTGCTAAACTTCAAATAGAAGCCGCAGCGGAAGCGGGCGTAAAACGAATTGTGTATGTAAGCTCCATTGCTGCGTTAGATTATTCAAGGCTTCCAACGAAAGAAGATTTTGGTTATAATACAGACCGAAGAGATACATATTATAACTCTAAAAACGACGGGGAAAAGTTAGCATTTGAATTAGCCAAAAAGCATAAAATTGAATTAGTTGTGGTATTACCATCAGGCATGATAGGTGGTGAGGCATTTGCTCCATTAAATGTTTCTTACAACATTATCAATCTAATTTTGAAAAAAGAAATTCCGGTTGAAACCAATATTACAATGAACTGGGTTGATGTTAAAGATGTTGCCTTGGGTTGTTATTTGGCTGCAACAAAAGGAAGAACAGGTGAGCGTTATATCTTGGCCAATGAAAAATGTATGTCTTTAAAGGAAACTACAAGAATTGCACAGGAACTTTATCCAGAACTAAAAATAAAACTTCCAATAGCTGTTCCCAAAGCAATACTCTTTATTGTTGCCTGGTTTATGGAAATTGGAGGCAAAATTAGTGGGAAGACTCCTTTGCTAACAACCAAAGACATCGCAATGTTTTCAGGACTACAACAAGATTTTGATATTTCAAAGGCGAGAAAAGAATTGGGATTTAATCCAAAAAATTCAAGCCAAGTTGTAATAGAAGCTATGAAATATTTACAAGAAAATAAAGAAAAAGAAAACTTGACAAAAGTTAAATTTTAAGGTAAGCTTTATTTTAAAAAATCACATCAGAATTATGAACAAAATCAAAAAAATAGTACCAACTTAGTTTCTTTATTTAATGTGTTTCTCCATAAGCTATCATCTTGCTTATAGTATTGTGTGACTATTCGGATAAAATAAAAGATGAGGTAGATTCAGTTCTTAAAAAGAGTTTTGACGCTTATGCAGAAAAAGTGATAATCATCTTTAATTTTACTAAATTTTTACCCTTATATATGAAAGTATTATAAATCTTTATAAGATACTTTCGTATCGAAAAGTTAATGATGACTTTTGCTTAAAGTTTATTTAACTGATTAAATTTATTGATCTCTTCAATTAAAAGGGTCGATATTTTTTCTGTACGCTCTACAATTAGGAGTTTCTAGCTTTTTATATGTCGAAGGTTTTTCTTTTAAGATAGATTTTTTAAACTTTTGAATAATTTAATAGATTGGTTCGAGAATAGGTCAATATAGTGTACAGATGAAAAGCTTCAGTTAAACGCTGAGGCTTTTTTGTTTTTAAGTATATTCTATCCTTAAAGTCATCCATTTACTATGGATGAATAAAGGGTCAAAATGTAAAAAGTGTATTTTTTTTGGTTTTTATTTTACTCACAAGTAAGTGTGATAAAATATTTACCTTTTCCATTAGATGACATGTCAATTTTTTTAAACCCAAACTGGCGACCGTCAACAGTTTTGCGATGCTCCCCTCCCCAATAGCTCCCTGCACTGTCCTCAGCATAGTAATAGAAAATGGCATTTTTAGTATCGGCAAGGTAACCTTCTTCGTTTGTTTGTAGATTAAACCATGCTTTGGTAGTCCAGTCATCTGTTTTCATATCTACAATACGTAGTGCTACTTGTGCTTTTTTACTGCATTTATTTTTAAAGTAGATTTTGTAATAATCTATACGCTTTTCATAGCCTTCACTTGCTTTAGATTCTAACTTGCCATTTACCCAAACTTCTTTATCTACTATAGTATTGCCTTTT
>JASBSE010000018.1 GCA_030149115.1 Winogradskyella sp.
TAAAGCGTGATGCTGCAGATTCAGGCACAAAATCAATCCTTTCAAAGAGAGACTTATCCTTCACTCAAGGTTATGACTTAAGAATTTTAAATGATAATAGAATAGAAATGTATTGGAAAAATGGCACTAACCAAATAACAACATCCAATGCAAGCATACCTGATGATGAATGGCACCATGTTGCAGTTATTTACGACGGTTCAAACGCATCATTATATATTGATGGTGTATTAGATATAAGTCAAGGAAAAACTGCTCCTACAAATACTACGGATTCATTCTTAGTTGCAGCCGCAGGCAAAGGAACTACAACACAACACTTTAGAGGAAATATTGATGAAGTCCGTGTTTGGGACACAACATTAACAGAGGATCAATTAAGATTTGTAATGAATCAAGAAATTGATGATAATGCTGGTCAGGTTATGGGAGTTGTTTTACCAACCTCAATAACTAAACACGATATCAATGCTGTACCATGGAGTGATTTAGCTGGTTACTACCCAATGTCTGTATATACATATACTAACACGGATGATGCCTCAGGAAATGGTAACCAAGGTGCACTAAGAAATCTTGATACTGTTGATAGACAAACAGCTCCATTACCATACGAATCAACTCAAAACGGAGATTGGGATACCAATTCTACTTGGACTAATGGAAGTGTGCAATATATGCCAGGTTCTGCTTCAATAGCTGACCCTACAGTTACTGTAGATTGGAATATTGTTAGAACATCCCATAATGTCACAATGGATAACACTACATTACCTGCTGGTAATAATGAAAACAGAAATGTTCTAGGACTTTATGTAGATGCAAACGAATTAACCTTGGATGGTGATAATGCAACCAATGCTGGTAGTGGACTTACTGTATCGCACTACCTCAGCTTAACTGGTAAGATTGACCTAGAAGGAGATTCTCAATTAATTCAAACAGAAGATAGTGATTTATTAGTAGCTACTAACGGAGAACTTGAAAAAGATCAACAAGGTACTGCAGATACTTATACTTATAATTATTGGTCTTCACCTGTTGGCGATATAGACACTGCAACCAACAACTACCGTTACACTGTACAAGATGTAATGTTTGATGGTACCAACCCTGTAAACTTTTCAAGTTCAGGATACAATGGAGCTGCAACAACCCCTATTAGAATTGCAGACTATTGGATCTGGAAATTTGCAAACTTAACAAGTGATGACTATTCGGCTTGGCAACATGTAAGACGTACTGGAACGATATATGCTGGTGAAGGTTTTACCATGAAAGGTCCAGATACCGGTGGTATTTTTGACGATCAAAATTATGTTTTCTTAGGAAAGCCAAATAATGGTGATATCAGCCTAACTATTAACAGTGGTAATGATTATTTAGTTGGTAACCCTTACGCTTCTTCATTAGATGCAGATCAATTCATATTAGACAATCCTAATACTACCGGAGCACTTCAGTTCTGGGAACATTGGGGAGGTGGCTCTCACGCCCTACATTTATATCAAGGTGGTTATGCAATTTATAACCTCTCTGGTGGTGTACCAGCACCAGCACCAGACCCAGATGTAGCGCAAGTTGGTGTAGGTACTAAAACACCAGGCAGGTATGTACCTGTAAGCCAAGGATTCTTTGTAACTGGTATTAGTGCAGGAACAATAAATTTTGAAAACGATCAGCGTGCATTCACTAAAGAAGGAGGTTCTTCATCAGTATTTATGAGAACAGCTAAATCTTCTAATAGTCAAAATGATACTGTAGATGAAGAAGTTGATGACAGAATGAAGTTTAGAATTGGTTTCAAAGCTAGTAATGATTTACAATTACAAAGAGAGCTTTTATTAACTATTGATGAGAATACAACTGAAGGTGTAGATTGGGCCTATGATGCACACTTAAACGAAGATCAGACAGATGATATGTTCTGGATGATTGGAGATGAAAAATTCATCATTCAAGCTAATGATAATGCTAATTTAAATACTGTTTATCCTCTAGGAGTTAAAACAAGTGTTGATGGCACAAACAGTTTCACTATTAGAGCTTTAGAGAATGTACCAAATGAGGTTAACATTTATTTACATGATAAAGCCTTAAACATATCCCATGATTTAAGAATAAGTGATTATCAAATTTTCTTAAACGCTGGTGAGTACCTAGATAGATTTGAAATTACATTTAAAATCATGGCTGGTTCACTCGGAATTGATGACCAAAACGTTAGTAGCTTAGATGTTTTATATTCTAATGACAAAGAAAAAATTGTATTAATAAATCCAAATCTAATAGAAGTAAAATCTATAGAACTATTTAATATGCTCGGACAATCTGTCCAAAAAATTGAAAGTATTTCAGAGAGCGGTTACTCTGAATATGATGTTAAGAATTTAAGTACTGGAACTTATGTAATTAAGTTATATACTGTAAGCGGTTCAGTATCAACTAAGAAAGTTTTAGTAAAGTAATTTTGCCCCAAATCTTAAATCTTAACCACGAAAAAGCCCTGATTAAATCAGGGCTTTTTTAATTTTATATAT
>JASBSE010000020.1 GCA_030149115.1 Winogradskyella sp.
ACAAAGACTGTATTGGTTTTGTCGTCTAAAACATCGGTTTCTTCTGTAGCACAAAATTGAAACTTAAACTTTTCTGCTACACGCTTAGATGTTGTTCCTGTATTTGTTAATACACCTACTCTACCAACCTCAACAGACTCAGGAATGTTAGGTAATAAATTTCCTTGCGCATAACTCCCAGCACCAATAAAAGAAATATTAACCTTTCCGAGTTTAGTAGTATCAGACGTTGCTATTTTAGTTTTAGAAATGTCTTTAGATGTATCGTATTTTAGGGCAATACCTGTAAACGGTTCTGATTTAGACACTACCAAATCGAAAGCGTCCTTAGCATTATCGAACTCAAACTCGTGCGTGGTTAAGTAGCCAATATCTATACGCTTGGTTGCCATGAGACTTTGGAATGCCTCCATATTGCGCTTTTCTGTCCAACGTACATAAGGCAATGGATAGTCTATCCCTTTTTCTTCATAATTAAGATCATAGCGCCCTGGCCCATAAGAACATGCCATTTTTAATTCTAACTCTTTACGATACCAATACGGATCGCGATCGAACCCTGTTGGTACCGCACCCAGAACCACTACTTTACCTTTTTTGCGCGCTATGGCACCAGCAAAATTAATTGGGTCTAAACTTGATGTTGCCGCAGCTATGATTACCGCATCTGCACCATGACCTTTTGTAGCATTTAGAATTTGTTCTTCAACTCCTGCTGCATGTCGCGTTAACCCTAAATCAACAACTTTATTTTTTACAGCCTGATTAACCGCAGCTTCAGACACATCTATACCAATCACCGTAACACCAGATGCTTTAAGAATCAATGCTGCTAGTTGCCCTAACAACCCTAAACCGATGACCACACAAGATTCACCTAATCTTAAATCTGCCTGACGCACTCCTTGCATAGAAATAGCTCCCAATGTATTGTACGCTGCATCTTTAAGGTTGGCATTGTTTTCTAATTTTACACAAAGGTTTACCGGAACTGATACAATCTCTGCATGATTAGCGTATCCTGCACCTGCACATGCTACTTTATCACCAATTTCGAACTCGGTAACTCCCTCACCCACTTCTACCACTTCACCTGCACAACTGTAGCCTAATGGAGAATAGGCATCGAGCTTTTTCATTACTGCTCTGTAGGTTTGTACAGGGCCTTGTTTTTTTAAGGTATCAATCACTTGTTTTACTTGTTGCGGACGCTCTTTTGCCTTACCAATAAGACTTTTGCGAGCGGCTACAACCGTTGAACCCTCTGTACCTGCACTAATGATGGAATAATGGTTTTTTACAATGACCATGCCTTTACCTAATTGTGGATAAGGTACATCTTGTATTATCATATCGCCTGAGCCTAGTTTTTGTGTGAGTTGTTGCATTCAGTATAAATTTTTGAATAAAGCTTTAGGTAGTTTTTTTTATCGGAGGCAAAGTTAGTTAAGTCAAATTGATTTTTGAATTTTCGCAATTCTTTTATCTTAGAATACAAATCTTCCGCATTGCCTAAACCATACAAAGTTGTATGTTCTGGTCTTTTAACAACATTAGATGCTATAATATTTTTGTTCATATATAAAGCCTCTCTGATAGTTAGGGCGTCTCCATCTGTTAATGTAGGCCTCAATACTATATCAACCTCATTTATTAACTTTATAAAAGACAAGCTAGATGGAAAAACAGTTATAAAATCAGAGAGTTCTTTGTCGTTTATTTCTTTTAGAAAAGAGTCTAAGTACGCTCTATCTTCTTCCTTTACCGTACCAATTACAAAAATTATATGAAGTTGATAGTTTTCATTTTTTGCCTTTTCTGCAACTTCAATACACTGATCTAATCCATAGAGCTCACCATTTTTAAGTTTTCTTATTCTAAAAGCATTAGCTGCCAACAGAACATACCCTCCATCTCTACAATCTTTAACAAGAGATTTAATAGAGGTAGGTAGTTCTGGTTCATTATCTATTTGTGGAGGCAAAAAAGCTTCTAATAATTCTGTGTTGAGTAGAATTTCTTTAGGTAGTTTAAGCTTTATTTCTTCACTGACAGCTATAATTCTGCATGCTCTAGCTAAAAAATAGTTTGTAAAGCGTAATTTGAAACCTTCAAGTCGCATTGAATGCAAAGTGATAATGAATTTCTTATTAAAGAAAATAGCAACTAACATAAAATAAATCCTTAGAACCCAATTACCACTATGAATATGGATAACATCAGAACTCCTCATGAGGTTTAAGATTTTGGGCTGATCCTTAATTGATCTAATATTGAGAAGTTTATTTTGGGATAACTTTTTTGGGGATTCGTCAATGTACTTAAAATTAAACTCATCTTTCAACAAGTAAGTTAATCTTTGTATATGTACACTTACACCACCCACATAAGAAATAGGGCCTATTTGGAGAATACTTTTCAACTATTTATAGAGTTTTTTTGAACCTAATCGTAATGAAAACCAAGTTCTTTGTGCATTTTTATTATTGAATCTAAATTGTATTTACTATTAGTCTTTGTTAATGTGCTTTGCAATTGCTCTAAAGATTTAAATCTTGGCTTAATTACTCTTATTGGTATGCCACCTGCTACAACATATGGAGGTATTTTTTTGTTAACTAAGGACATTGCCCCTATAATACTACCTTCTCCTATATCAGTTCCATTTATTAGTGTAGTGTTTGAGCCTATCCAAACTCCATTTTCAATGACCAACTCAGAAGACATGTGATCTATGTTTTTGTTATTGTACATAAACCCTTCATATTCTATGTCATGATTTCCTCCTTGGATAATGCATCTTGGACCAAACATTACATAGTCCCCTATAAATACTGGATTGTTTTTGTTAGTTCCGAAATAAGAAAATGGTCCACTGTAAAAATTATCACCAAAAGAAAAATAGCTTGGATTTTTAATTTCTGAGCAATAACCAATACGAAAATTTGCACCAACCTTCTTTAGTTTAATTTTTAAAAAAGGTCTATAAATAAACCTATTGGTTATTTTTTGAAACAGATATTTCATTAAAATAATATTTTAAATTTTCTTTTAATAGATATGACTTTTTAATATAAAGTGTTATCGATAGCATCATTAGAATATGAAAATATAATAAGTCGTATGTCTGTACAAAACTCATAATAACAAAAGCAAAAAGCAGGCTTTTGACCAACACAAAATATTTCTTATGTAATTTATTCTTTGTTTTGTATACTTTGTAAATAAATACAATTAATGCCACAAACCCCACCAAACCATTAACTAATAGTATTTGCAAAAAACCATTATGTGGAAAAACCCTATTACTAATTTTTTTTTGCATTCTACTTAATGTTTCTGTTTGACCTAAACCGATTATTTGTTCCAAAAAATTCTCTTCAGAATATATCTCAAGAGCATATTTCCACAAATGACCTCTACCACTACCTATTTGTTCGATAGACTCTGCTTCATTACTTTTAATCCTTTGTCCTGTTATACGATTGAGTAAAATTGGATTTGTCATAACCCATGTACTAATCATTAACCCCATAATTCCTCCAACAAATATTAGTCTTATTCTTGTGGATAATTGGTTCTTGGCAAAATATAATATAATTGGAATAGAACCTATTGCCGCCATGGCCATACCTGTACGGACATAAGTATTTACTAAAAAATAAAAACACAATGTTATTAATATGGATAAATAAATACGATTGAACGCTTTATTCATTAACAAATATAAAATCACTAAAAACGACCCCCCTAAAGTCATAGAAGCTGAATGCACAGTCTGAAACGGCCCAATTAAACCAAAAGCATCTGAACCATATTGTTCGAGATTATAACCATCTCCTATACTCTCAAGCACACCTATTTTGTAAGGAACAAAGGATAGAACAAAAAAGGAAACTAAGAACAGTAATGCATTGTTTAATTTTTCTATTGGGTATTTAATTATATAAACACCAAATAATGGAATAATAAGAATAATCCCAAATGACACAACTGCATTCATTGTGTTATTAATCAATTCAACGTTTATAAGCTGCAATAAGGCAATTAAAAAAAATGGGATGTATATAAATGTTTGCTTTTTTTCTCTTCTGAAATAAGAAATCATTAAAAAAAATAGCACTAGTCCTTTCCATAAATGAGATATTTTAAGAGGACCTATACTAAGTGACTCAAAATGAAGAAGAGCTAAAAGTATAACTGCAAGGAATATGTATTTAATTTTCTTTAGCAAGACTTATTTTTTTATTAACGCCCTTATAACATATAAACCATGAAGAAAAAAATCTAACATTTTATATGTATTAGAATAACTCATGTTTTTAAACATCACCTCATACTTATCAGGTATCTTAGAAGCATCAAAGTATTCTTTAAAAAGAGCTTTTGAAAACTCACCATATTTCTCTTTTTCACCATCATTAATAATCTTTCTAATATTTTGATAATTTTTCTCTCCATTATAATTCTCTACAAAAATTCTTTCAGAAAAATTATATTTAAATGCCTCTTGAAAATTTTCTCCATCTATTAACAAAGGTATACTTGAATCTTTAATCGGGCTTAATAATATTTTGGCTTTACATGCCGCTTCCATAAAACTCCTGCCCGTACCCAACACTGCATCTGCAACAGATAGGACTTCCTTTGCATTATTAGTCATCTCCTTTTCTATAAAAAAGAATCCATTTCCTTTTGAGAGTGATTTTAATTCTTCAAAACACTTTTCATCTTCAACGGCACCAACAAAAATAAAGCTACATCTTATTCCATCTTCATTCAGTTTATTTACTAAGCTCACCAATTGTAAAGCGCTTTTTTGATAATAGGGTCCTATTCTTGAAATCCTTAGAAATTTAAAATCTAAATTTCTGTCCCCTAATTTATCTTCAATTACACCAATCCTACGCTTATCATCTTGGAATTCGCTTATTCTATTGGGGATTAGATATGTGTTTGTTTTTTTAAACTTTTTTAATTGTTTAAAAAACAATTCATTCTCCTTACTGAACAAGACCAAATGTTTAGTATAAGGAAAAAATTTGTTATTTACTCCTCCACACTTAGTTATACTACAAGGTATTTTAAGCATGAAGCTTGCTGTTCTTGACCAAAAATATGCGATAGAGTCAAACGAGTGCAAAATATCTGGATTTTCATCTTCAATAATATTTCTCACAGCCTTGTGTATTTTAAAGAGCCTAGGTTTTTGCTCAATAACATAGTATGTTTTATATGGGCTTTTATTTAAACTAATAGCTTTTTTTACACCAATGTTAATAATGAACACTTCGTGATTTTTTGAAAGTTGATTCAACGTTTCTAATAAGCTAAAAAAATGTCCCCCAATACCTGGGTTGTTTTTTGATATGCTACAAATAAAAAAAGCTATTTTCATATTTTATATTATACGTTGCTCAACCTCTAAATCTACACCGAAAGTAGCTTTAACTTGTTCTCTGGTATGTTTAATAATTGCTAAGATATCCTCGCCTGTAGCATTGCCTAAGTTTATAATAAACCCGCTGTGTTTTTTAGATATCTCCGCACCACCTACTCTGTAGCCTTTGAGCCCTAACTCATCTAGCATTGGCCCAACGAAACGGCCTGGTGGTCTTTTGTAAACACTACCACAATTAGGATATTCTCTAGGTTGTTTTTCCCAACGTCTAGCTTTTGAGGCTTCCATTATTGTTTTTATCTCTTCTGCATCTCCTACCTGTAACTGAAACCAAGCTTTTAGAATTACTTTATCCTTTTGTTTTTGAAACACACTATTGCGATAGGTTAACTGTAAATCTTCGTTATGCTTTTCTTTAACTTGCATATCTACTAAATCTAGGTAACGCACCTTGCTTAGAATGTTTTTGGTCTCCCCCTCTTTGGTACCAGCATTCATCACTACAGCTCCACCAACAGAACTTGGTATGTCGTAAAAAAACTCTGCACCAGATAGGCTATACTTTTGTGCCAAATTGCTTACCTCTAAAATGGTGGCACCCGATTCTGCTTCTATACTATTTGAAGTTTTATCTACCTTAAGGGTATTAAAATTGCCATTAAAAATAATAAAATCATTATCGTAGTATGCTTTAGAAAAAAT
>JASBSE010000023.1 GCA_030149115.1 Winogradskyella sp.
TACAGTTTATAGCTATAGTCAAGATAGTACTGCCACAAAAACTCCTGAAACAGTTAAAGGAACCATTACTAGTTCTACCACTAATGGTCCTTTGAGTGAAGTAAATATTGTGAATATTAATCAGGTAGTTGGTACAGCTACAGATGATGAAGGAAAATTTGAGCTTAAAGCAAAAGTAAACGATACACTACACTTATCGTATTTGGGCTATAAGTCTATTAAAGTAAGAGTTACTAATGACTGGTTAAAATTTGGTAATACAGAAATTGTAATGACCGAATTAGCTCTAGCGCTAGAAGAAGTTACCGTTAAATCTTTAGAACTTACTGGATACCTAGAAGTAGATATTAAACAAATACCTATAACAAACAACAACCAATATCGTATTTCTGGATTGTATGGTAAAGCCTACGAAGGCGGAAAACCTAATATCGCTACCAAAGTTTTAGGTGCTATTTTTAATCCTGCTGATTTTCTTTATAACATGTTTGGCAAAAAGCCAAACGAAATGCATAAGCTTAAAAAGATTAAGGAAGATGACGAAATTAGAAACCAATTAGCTAAGCGTTTTGACAGAGAAATGCTCATGGTTTTACTACAAGTTACCAAGTACGATTTAGATGAAATCGTTAATCAGTGCAACTATTCTAAAGACTTTATAAACACTGCAAACGATCTTCAAATCCTAGATGCTATAAGCGAATGCTACGAAGAATACAAAGTAATTCAGCGCAGCAAAGAACGTAAAAGCAAGAAGAAAAAAGATAAAGCTTAAAAATTTTTAAGCATTAGAGTGCAAAGCCACTCTGTTACCTTCGGTATCTATAAATACTCCCATAAAACCGTGTTCGTCTGATATCTTTGTTTTAGGTTGATAAATTTTACCACCTGCAGCTTCTATTCTATCTAATTCGTTTTGAACATTTTCAGACATAAAATAAACCAACGCACCTTCCTGACTTGGAATATACGATTCTTGCTGTATTAAAGTACCTGTTGCTCCATAAGCACCATTATTGTCTGGAAACCATCCCATTTTTAAACCACCAAAGTCAACATCTTTAACTTCAACCTTAAAAACGGTTTCATAAAACTTTTTAGCGCGAGCCATATCGCTTACCGGAATTTCAAACCATCCTACC
>JASBSE010000038.1 GCA_030149115.1 Winogradskyella sp.
GGCTCTAGAAATATAATAGTCGCCAAAAAAAGCTATATCGTCTTTGTAATCTGCTTTAATTTCTACATTTCTGTAATAATTGCCATCCTTTTTGAAAGTGAATTTTCCAAAACGATCTGTTTTTAAATTTTTGGTAAAAAAATTATCTCTATTGTTTCTGTATGAGATTTTTATTGAAGCATCAGAAATCGGCTCACCATTGTTTCTGTTGATGAGTTGATGATTTATAATATCGTTTTGTATGCTCTCTAAAAGTGCTAAATCCGTTACTTGAATATGAGTTGCAGCAAATACATTGTCTTTGTTGGTGTCTGCTTTAATTATATAAAGTCCGTTCTGTAATTCAGGAACAATAATTTCTGTGCGATGTGTTTGGTAATCGCCTTCGGATTTTAAGGTGCTAGTAAATGATTTTACTGGATTCAGATTTTTGAAATAGCGCACTTTTTCATCAGCATTATATAAGCTTTGATAATTTTTTAATTGTTTCTTGTTGACTTTGTAAACACTGAAATTAAGCTCAGTAAGGTTTTTATAATTCACTAATAGTCTTGAAGGTGTATTTATAGAAATAAATTCTTCAGCTTGAAGTCCTAAAGAAGGTTGAAGAATTTGCTGTTTAAGAATTTCGCATTTTTTGGCACCATCACTTGCTGGAAATGCAGCTATCACTTCGTTGCATAATTCAAAAGCTTCTTTGTTCTTCCATTTATTTTTTTCGTTCGTTTCAGAGTTTAAAATCTCTGTATCATATTCAAATCCCTGTTGATGATATTGAGTTGCTATTTCATAATTGTAAAGTGCAGATAGTGGTGAGTCTTGTAAGTTTTTTGCATTAGCTGTTAGAGTTTTAATTAATACGTCGTCTGCATTATCAAAAGTGGCATGTTGTAAAACAAAATTTAATCGCTCAATATCTACATTTACAAAGGCTTTACTTTGTTTGTCCTTACGATGGAATTTTAAAAGATTCTGATGAACTTTAAGCGCATTAAGTTCTAGGCTTGTGGAATCTTTTGAGTTTAATTTTAAATTAATAAAAACCTCACTGTCAGCTAAAAATGATGGGTTGTCAATCTTAAATTGATACGTAGGTTTGGTAATGCTATTTTCACTGGTTTTATAGAACTGAAGTGCATTATGGCTTAACAAATCAAACAAAGTAGGTCTATAGATTTTGGAATCTTTGGCTTCATGTAGAAGCGAACTATAGTTTTCTAAAGACTCCTGTTGAAGCAGTAGACCATTCTCTAAAGAACGTTGGTAATACACATGAATTTCTTGAAATAAGGTTTCTAAATCCCATGTTCTGAAATCATCGCTAACTTTTGCATCTGTTTTTGATCTATTATAAAATTGATATCTGTTTTGTTGAAAATATTGCCAGTACATTGTTGCCAACATGTTTTCTAATAAATGTTGCGTAGGAATATCTTTTGAGGTTTCAATTTTAGATTTAAAAAGGTTAACGATATTAAGTTGTGCGTCTTCTTCAAGAATCAACATGTATTTGCTCTTGTGCAATAATGCTTTTATCTCTTGTTGTTTGTTTTTTGAGGATTTTGCGTCTTTGTAAATGGAGTCAACAAGTTCGGCAGCACTTTTAGTTAGGCCTTCGTTTTCAAGTTGTATAACCTTTTTCCATTGGCTGTCAAAGTTATTTTGGGCTTGAGAAAAAGAGGCAAAGCAGATAAGCATTAGTATAGATATATAGTTTTTCATGAGTTTTTTAATTTTCTACAAAATACCTTCAAAAGGTATTCCAAACAAAGCTATAAAACGTTAAAGGCTTATTTGGGTGAGTTAAGTTAAACAATTTGTAAGTGAATGCGCTCGTTATTAAATTGTATTTTTGTTAAAAATAATCTTTAGCTATGAAGAAGTTTCTATGGATTTTTTTCGTGTCCACCTTTTGTTTTTCTCAGTCCTCTAAGGATAAGGCAAAAACATATTTAGTAGACAAAGACTATAAAAAGGCACAACAGGAATTAACTACTTTTTTAGAATCGAATCCAAGCGACATTGAGGCTATTGAACTTTTGGGAGATGCTTATGGTCACCAAAAGCAATGGGATGAAGCCATAGAACAATATGAAAAGTTAAAAGACAACTACCCAAAAAATGCCAATTACCATTACAAATATGGTGGTGCTTTGGGTATGAAAGCGCTTAGTGTAAGTAAAATTAAAGCACTTGGTATTATAGGTGATGTTAAAAGTGCTTTCTTAAAAGCTGCTGAACTCGATCCTAAACATATAGATGCACGTTGGGCTTTGGT
>JASBSE010000043.1 GCA_030149115.1 Winogradskyella sp.
TAAATCTTTAGTATTTAAAGTATTGAGTCTTCAATTTAACAACGTAAATATTTACCTTTTATCGTCTTTATTTGGGATAAGAAATAATATTAATGCATCTTTAAACCGATTTTAGATCGTGTCCCAAATCCCTCTAAGACATGAAATTGAGATAGTAATTATTAATTACTTAAACAATTTTAACTTATGAAACCGAAAATATGGTTGTCTTCACCTCATATGAGTGGTGAAGAACAGACTTACATAAAAGAAGCTTTTGACACCAATTGGGTAGCTCCATTAGGACCCAACGTTAATGGATTTGAAAAAGACTTAGAATCTTATCTAAAAGAAGATAGACACGTCGCAGCATTAGCATCTGGTACTTCTGCCCTTCATTTAAGTTTAATACTTCTAGGAGTTACAACTGGAGATGAAGTTATCTGCCAAAGTAAAACATTCTCAGCTTCAGCTAATCCTATTGTTTATCAAGGTGCTACACCTATTTTCGTTGACAGTGAAGCAGACACATGGAACATCTGCCCTATTCAATTGGAAATTGCAATTAAAGATAGAATAACAAAAGGGAAAAAACCAAAAGCTATCATTGCTGTTCACCTATATGGTATGCCGTATAAAGCAGATGAAATTCATAATATATCCAGAAAATACGAGATTCCAGTTGTTGAAGATAGTGCTGAATCTCTAGGAAGTCACTACAAAGGTCAAAACTGTGGGACGTTTGGTGATTTATCAATTTTATCCTTTAATGGAAATAAAATTATAACTACTTCTGGTGGAGGTGCCTTAGTAGCCAGAACTGAAGATTTAAAAAAACAAGCCGTCTTTTTAGCTACTCAAGCGAGAGATAATGCTCCTCATTATCAGCATTCGCAAATAGGTTACAATTACAGAATGTCTAACATTGTTGCAGGTATAGGTAGAGGACAAATGACAATTTTAGATAGTCATGTTGAAAAGCGTCGTTCTAACCATGAACTGTATTTCAATACTTTTAAAGACAATAAACAAATAACCTTTTTAAAAGAACCTAAAGGTCATTACTCTAATCGTTGGTTATCTTGTATTCTTCTTGATTCTTTTGAAACAAGAGAAGGATTAAGATTGGCTTTAGAGAAAGAAAATATAGAATCTAGACCTTTATGGAAACCTATGCACCAGCAACCCGTTTTTAAAGATGCGCCAAGCTATCTAAATGGTATTTCTGATGAACTGTTTAATAGAGGGCTATGCTTACCTAGTGGATCAAACCTAAGCAAAGAAGAATTAGATAGAGTAATTTCAGCTATAAATATGTATTTTGCAGTATGTTAGAAAAATTTCTAAATAAAATATCTCAGAGATATGCCTCTAAATGGCTCGTACTGTTATTTGACATAGCAGTAGTAGCAGCTGCTTTTTTCTTGGCATATTTAATTAGATATAACTTTACTTTAGATTTCGAATTTTCTACACTTTTAAAGCAGGTACCTTATGTTATGCTTGTAGCTGCTATAAGCCTAATTGCCGTAGGGACTTATAAAGGTGTTGTACGTTTTACAGGTTTTAAGGACATTATTAATGTCATTATTGGGGCTAACATTTTAGCTACAATACTAATTTGTTGTACATTCTCTAGCAGAAAGCTTCTAGGCGAGGATAGTATTTTTAATATTTCCGGATCAATCATTTACATTCATTTATTACTGAATATTCTTTTCTTGATTGGAGCTAAGCTTTTCATTAAATCATTATATAATCAAATTACACAAGACGTCCACAAAACAGCTAATGTACTTATTTTTGGTGCGGGTAATTCCGGAATGCTAACTTATGATGCCATTCAAAATGACACAAAAAACGGCTTCGAAGTTGTTGGTTTTATAGATGATGATGAAAGAAAAATTGGGAAGAAAATCAACCTCGTTACAGTTTACGGACTTTCATATATTGACGAAGAATTCATCAAAAAAAATCAAGTCGAGGATGTAATTATATCTATTCAGAACATTGATCCTACTAGACTACTTCAAATAACTGGTAGTTTATTTAATCTTGGACTTAAAGTAAAAATTGTTCCACCAGTGCAAAGTTGGATAGATGGAGATTTAAGCGTTGGACAAATAAAAGAGGTTAAAATTGAGGATTTATTAGGAAGAGATCCTATACATATAAAAAATCCTGATTTAATTGACCAATACGACAATAAAGTTATATTAATTACCGGTGCTGCAGGCTCTATTGGAAGTGAAATTTGCAGAAAAGCCAGCCTATATAATTATAAAAAGCTTATTCTTGTTGATAATGCCGAGTCTGCACTTTATGATATTCAACAAGAATTTAGACAGCAAGGTTTAGATAATATTGTGGCTATTGTTGCCGATGTAAGAAATAAGACCAGAATTGATCAAATTTTCAATCTTTATAAACCAAAAATTGTATTTCATGCTGCTGCGTATAAACATGTACCATTAATGGAAAACAATCCTTTTGAAGCTGTTAGCGTAAATATAGGAGGTACTAAAAATGTAGTTGATGTAGCTGTTAAACATAGTGTAGATAAATTTGTACTAATTTCTACTGACAAAGCAGTGAATCCAACAAATGTAATGGGTGCAACTAAACGTATTGCAGAATTATATGTATCATGTTTAAAAGGTAAAGGTCACACCAAGTTTATAACAACACGCTTTGGAAATGTACTAGGATCTAATGGTTCTGTTATACCTCTTTTCAAAAGGCAAATTGAAAAAGGTGGCCCTCTAACTGTTACTCATAAAGAAATAACACGTTATTTTATGACAATACCTGAAGCCTGTCAACTTGTATTAGAAGCTGCAGCTATGGGTAATGGTGGAGAGATATTTGTTTTTGATATGGGAGAGCCAATTAAGATTTTCAATTTAGCAAAAAACATGATAATTCTATCTGGCTTACGTTATCCTGAAGATATTGACATAAAAATTACAGGCTTACGACCAGGAGAAAAAATTTATGAAGAGTTATTAGCTGATGGTGAAAACACAAAGAAAACCTATCATGAAAAAATAATGATAGCAAAAACCAGACATGTTGACACAGAAGCTGTTGAAAAACAAATAAATAAGTTAACAAATGTCAACTCCTTAACGCAACCGTTAGAAATTGTATCTTATATTAAAGCATTAATTCCTGAATATATATCTAATAACTCTACATATGAAGTTTTAGATTCCAAAAAATAACTAACAATACCAAAAACTATTCCTAAAAACAGAAAAATGAAAACAAGCAACCTCATACTTCAATTAATAGCCATATTAGTTTTGACTTCTTGTGGATCTAGAAAAAACATTGTTTATTTTCAAGATGAACCCATAGAAGATGGTGTTTTAGTTTCAGAACCAAAGCCAATAATTTATAAACCTGATGATATTTTAACTATTAATGTATCTGCATTGGATCCAGACACAGTTAAACCATTTAACCTTATGGTTGTATCTAATAACGATACAAATTTATTAAATGCTGGAGGACAACAACAATTCCAATCTTACCTGATAGACTACGATGGAAATATAGATTTCCCTGTACTGGGTAAATTAAAAGTTGCTGGTTTGAATCGTACAGAATTAACAGCAATGTTAGTTGAAAAAATAAGTGAATACGCCAATAACCCTATTGTCAACGTTAGATTATCTAACTTTACAATTACTATTTTAGGTGAAGTTAGGAATCCAGGAACCTTTACTATAAAAGACGAAAGAATTACTGTTTTAGAAGCCTTAGGACTAGCAGATGACCTCACTATATTTGGAAAGCGTAAAAATGTTTTACTTATTAGAGAGGTCGATGGTAAAAAGAAATTTGCTAAAATAGATTTGACCTCAGTTAATGCCGTAAATTCACCTGTGTATTATCTTCAACAGAATGATGTAATCTATGTTGAACCAAATAATGCAAAAATTAGAGCCTCATCATACAACCAAAACAATAGTGTTTTGATATCAGCCATAGGTACACTTACAACTATTATTGCTGTATTCTTGGTAAGAAATTAAGAAGGTAATTACAATATATGAAATCCAAAACACCCACTGTAGACTTAAAACAAACATTAGAATTGTTCCTTTCATATTGGAAATGGATACTTCTATGTGTAATTATAGCTATAATGCTCGGTTTTACGCATCTTCGTTATGCTGATTATGAATACAAAGCAAATGCAACCATAAAAATTAGAGACGAAGAGCAATCTCAAAAATTACCAAGTTTAGATGATGTAAAGGCGAATGGTTTGTTTTCGGGTGGTGCAGATAAAATTAAAGATGAGATTAGAGTTATTAGATCTAGAGAAATTGCTGAAAATATTGTTAAAAATTTAGATCTTAATATTAGATACTATGCTGATGGAAAAATAAAAGAAAAAGAATTTTACAAAGATTCTCCTATTAAGATAAATTTCTATGAAAGTGATTCTATTATTGATAGAATAGGCAGAGTCTTATTCATAAAAATAAAATCACCAACTCAATATCTTCTTTTCAACGAAAAAGAGCAGTCTCTATTTGATGACAGAGAGGATGCTGATGGGAAACTATATGATTTTGGAGAGAAAGTTAACACGCCTTACGGAGGCTTTTATATAGTCCCTAATGATGGTAAATATGCCCCAAAACCGGGAACAAACATAAAAATCGCTATTATTCCTGTAAGAAAGTTAATTAATGCATATTCTAAAAACGTAACTATATCCACTGAAAAAGGTTCTAGTGTCATAGGTTTAGAACTTAAAGAAACTGTAGCACAACGAGCCATTGATTATTTAGACGAGCTCATCAAAGAATACAATAATGATGTGCTTAAAGATAAAGAGGAAGTTGTAAAAGTAACATCCGATTTTATAACAAATAGACTTCAAAAGGTATCTAAAGAATTAGAAGAGGTTGATTATACTGCTGAGGAACTTCAAAAGCGAAATAACCTTACCGCTTTAGGGGCTCAAGCAGACCTTAACCTACAAGCTAACAAACAGTTAGAACAACAAATAGCAAGTACTGCTACAAATATTCAGCTTATTTCTTTCTTACAGGAAGAAATTCAGGCTGAAGGCAGAAGTAGTGACATGCTTCCTGCCGACGTAGGTATTGGAGATGCTTCAACAGCACAAATGATTGCCAGCCATAATGAATTAGTTGCTGAGAGAAATCGAATACTAAAAAATTCTAGTTCAAAAAACCCTGTAGTTATTAATCTTAACGATCAAATCAACGCACTTAAATCTAATTTAGAACGTTCGTTAAGCAATATGAAACAAACTTCTGAATTAACATTAAATAACTTAAACAAGGAAAATTCAAGAATTAGAGGTCAACTCTATGCCGCACCTACAAAAGCAAGACAGTTTAGAGATATCAAAAGACAACAAGATATCAAGGAATCTTTATACTTATATCTTTTAGAAAAGCGTGAGGAATCAGCTATTAGACTTGGTATGTATACTCCAAATGCTAAAATTATAGAGAATGCATACTCCTCTTTCATGCCTATTGCCCCTAAACCTGCTATTATTTATCTAGCTTCTTTAATTTTAGGTTTAATGATTCCTATTGGAATTATTTATCTGATAAATCTTTTGGACTCTAAGATTTATAACAAGAGTGATCTAGTTAATATGCTAGACATACCTTATTTAGGTGATATTCCTAAAACATCTAAGAAACAAAAGCTAATAAAGCGTGTTGATTATTCTCCTAAAGCTGAAGCATTTAGAATAGTAAGATCTAATATTGATTTTATTCTTAGAAATCAAAAAGATCAACAAAAGAGAATATTTATTACATCTACTAAAGCCCAAGAAGGGAAATCGCATACTAGTACCAACCTAGCAAGCTCAATATCATTTTCAGAGAAATCGGTCTTATTAATCGAAATGGACATACGTGTTCCTAAAATTTTAGATTATTTAGGAATTAAAGAAAAACCAAAAAAAGGCTTATCAGATTACTTAGCTGATAGCTCTATTAAACCTCAGGATATTGTTGTAAAACATCCAGAGAACGAATTTTTATATATAATTCCTTCGGGTACCATCCCTCCTAACCCTTCAGAATTATTAATGAGTCCAAGGGTAAATGAGCTATTTAAATATTTTGAAAAGAAATATGATTATATAGTGGCTGACACATCTGCTGTTGGATTAGTAAGCGATACTCTACTTATTTCAGAACTTGCAGACTTATTCATTTATGTTGTTAGCGCTGATAACGTAGATAAAAGAAGGCTTGTTAATATAGCTCAACCATTATTTGAAGACAAACGACTTCCAAACATGACAATGCTATTAAATGGTGTCAAACCAGGCAAAAAGGGATATGGTTACGGGTATGGTTATGGTAACAATCCAAACAAGAAGAAAAAGTGGTATAGCTTTTCTTAAAAAATATATTTCGAAAAAATTTAATATTTATGAAAACCTTAATGCTACATAGTGTTGGTTGTGAAAACGATAATTGGTACAGGAAATGGCTTTCTATTTCTCTAGATCATTTTGAGAATTTTTGCAAATATCTAGTTAATAATAATTTTGAAACTGTATTTCTAGATTCATGGGCTAAGGATCCTAATGCAAAAAATAAGGTTGTTCTCACTTTTGATGATGGTTATTTAGATAACTGGGTTTACGCATATCCAATATTAAAGAAATATGGATTGAAAGGTACAATATTTGTAAATCCTGAATTTATTCAAAATGAGACTGAAATTAGACCAAACCTTGAGGATGTATGGAGTAAAAAGATAGATGAATCTAAGCTTGCAAAGTTAGGTTTTTTAAATTGGTCCGAACTAAGTTTAATGCAAGATTCAGGTGTTATTGATATTCAATCTCACAGCATGAGTCATGATTTTTATTTTTATTCGAATAAAATAGTAGACATTTACACAGGACAACCAAAATATAATTGGTTACCATGGTTATCACAACCAAAAAGGAAACCTTATTATATCAATGAGGATCAATCTAAATTTGTTGACGATGGACTACCTATATTTGAATATGATAGAGCTTTAAGAGTTAGAAGATATATACCAAATGACAAATTTGTTGAATATTCTATAAATGAATTTTCAAAATTAGGTGATACACTAGACAAAAAAGAGTTCATTGAAAATTTAAACGAAAAGTTAGAAGAATTTCCTGGTACATTTGAATCAGATGAAGACATGCTAAATCGCTTCAATTATGAACTAGCAGAAAGCAAACGAATAATAGAAGAAAAACTAAATAAACCTGTTGAGTTTATATGCTGGCCTGGTGGTGGTTTTAATCAATCTAGCGTAAATGTTGCGGAAAAGGCCAACTACAAAGCTATGACAGCCAATGCAAAAAAAACTGTATCGTTAAATTTAGATGATATGCAGATTATTAAAAGAAATGCAATGACATCATTTATACAGACTTCTAAAAGAAACCATTATATTAAAAATCCTCAATTTTTAGTAACTTTATTCAAATATCACAATGGTAGTTTGTTGAATAAATA
>JASBSE010000051.1 GCA_030149115.1 Winogradskyella sp.
CTTACAGCAATTTTAGTTTATCTGTTTATATCGCAAAGAGCTAAAAACAGAAAATTAAAACTTATCCAAGTTCAACAAAAGGCGAATGAGGACATTTATAACTTAATGTTAAGTCAGCAAGATAAGGTTGATGAAGCCAGAACACTAGAGAAAAGGCGAATTTCTGAAGAGCTACACGATGGCGTATTGGGACGTTTATTTGGTACACGTCTTAGTTTAGATAGTATAAACTTTAAGGATGGTAAAGAAGCAATGATGACCCGGGCTAATTATATTGGTCAGCTAAAAACCATAGAGGAAGATATCCGTAAAATTTCTCATGAGTTAAATACAGATTTTGTTTCAGGATCTGGTTTTGTGGATATTGTCTCAGAACTCATTGAGAATCAAACTCAGGCCTATGGTTTAACATACGATTTTAATTATACCGATGATATAAGTTGGGATTCTGTATCTAATAAGACAAAGATTAATATCTACAGAATCATTCAGGAATCTATGCAAAACATATACAAGCATGCCAATGCAAAACACATAAAAATTAGTATTTCTTTAGAAAAAGATGTAATTTGCCTAGACATCATTGATGATGGAGAAGGCTTTGATACATCAAAAAGCAAAAAAGGAATTGGTTTAAAGAACATGACGTCTCGTGTTGAGGACATTAATGGCAAAATCACCTTCACTTCTCAATCTGGAAATGGTACAACAGTTAATGTTAAGATTCCCTATAATAACCAATCGACATGACATGAATCAGTAAAAAGTTTTGAATAAAGTCAAACTTTTATTGATGAATTGCATCTGTCTTATTAAAAACGAAAAATAACCAGATGAAACATATTAACATCTTAATGGTAGATGATCACCCAATTATTATTGAGGGTTACCAAAATGTGTTAATGGCCACAAAGGAAGAAGACCAAACCCTACTTATTGATACAGCCAATAATTGCGATACTGCTCAAATAATGATTAATAGAGCAGCCAAAGGAACACCTTATGATGTGTGTTTTTTTGATATTAGTTTGCCAGCATCAGAAGATGGACGATATGCCTCAGGCGAAGATTTAGCACTGTTATCAAAGAGAGTATTACCTGACGCTAAAATTATTATTCTTACCATGTTTAATGAATCGTTTAGGATTCATAACATTATCAAAGAAATAAATCCAGATGGCTTTCTTATTAAGAGCGATCTAACTTCTATGGAGTTGGCTGATGCTTTTCAACAAATTCTTAAATATCCACCATATTATAGTAGCACGGTGAGCAACTATGTAAAAAAGACAATCACTAGCGAAATTTATGTGGACGATATTAATAGAAAAATTTTACACCTTTTGTCTCAAGGAATAAAAACTAAAAGTTTAAGTGAGTATATTCCTTTATCTACCAGCGCTATAGAAAAGCGTAAAAAGCAGCTAAAATTGTTGTTCTCAGTAGAAGATGGAAAAGACGAAACACTACTTCATGAAGCAAGAGAAAAGGGGTATTTGTAAAAAAGAATAAAAAAACAGGTAAATTTCAAAGTCAAAAAGCAAGCTTGAATCCCTTGTTATTGTTGGTAATTACGGTTTTACCACACTAAGTCTATGGTTTTACCGCATCTAATTATGAATATGTTACTTTACATTTACCACAGGTCAACAAGAATTAATTAATCCCTCATTAAGTAATTGTTGAGTTAATAGCAAGAAAAATTAAACCTAGTTGTTCTTTTACGACTAGGTTTTTTTCTTGCTTTTTTTAAAACCAACTTGCATTATGTTCTGATAGTTTTGCTATAAAAAGGCCTAAATAAATTATGGCAACAATAAATTTTAAAAATGTTGAAGCTATAAAGCCTAAAAATGAACCAAAAGCAGCCTTCAGAGCTTTGTTAATGTCATTTCTGTGAATCATCTCACCGACTAAGGCTCCTAAGAAAGGTCCTATAATTATTCCGAAAGGAATAGGGGTAATAAGTCCGATAACCAAACCTAATGTGGTGCCAATCATGCCTTCTTTGCTGCCTCCAAAACGTTTTGTTCCTATGGCAGGAATTATATAGTCTAGTACATAAATTACAATAGCCACAACTAGTGTAACAATCAAAAAAGTGTTGCTTAGCTGTATGCCTTCTGTAAAATGTAAGACAAGAAGTCCAATCCAACTTGTAAGTGGACCTGGTATTATTGGTAAAAAGCTTCCTAATACACCTAAAATCATTAGCATGGTACCAAGTATAACAAGAAAAATTTCCATATAAAATAATTGTGTTCAGTTATATGACGTTGAATATATGGTTTAGTTACAATTCTATTTGTTCAAATTAAATCCTAAAATTATTGTACATTTCGCTATTAGAAATGTGCTAATGAACCGACTAGCTTGTTTTTTATT
>JASBSE010000056.1 GCA_030149115.1 Winogradskyella sp.
ATATATTTATTATAAAAGATGTACATTTGCACGCCTTAAATAACTTTTATTTAATGTAAGAAATATTATTAACTCTAAAATCAATTATGAAAAAAAGTCTAATTATTTTATTGTTTGGATTGTTTTCTTCTTTTGCATTGGTGGCACAAAGCACAATGATTAAAGGTAGTGTAAAAGATGCAACTTCTTTAGAACCAATTCCAGATGTAACAATAACAATTGAAGAAACCCAACAGTCTACACTGACAAATGGTTTGGGTGAATTTACTTTTTCTAGCAATGTTCCTTTAGGCGAACAAGTATTAAGAATATCTAAACCTGGATATGTTACCAAACGTTACCCAATTATTGTAAATGAAGGGCAAACAGTTAACATTACAGACATGACTTTGGAAGCAGAATTAGCAAGTGGTAACGACCTATTTACCATTACTTTATCTGATGATGAATTAAATGACGATACTAGTGGTGCAGATAACATTTCTGGATTACTGTCTTCTTCTATGGATGTTTTTCAAAGAACAGCTGCTTTTGAATTTAGCTCTTCTTTCTTCAGAATGAGAGGTTTAGACTCTGATAATGGTTCTGTTTTAATTAACGGAATTGAGATGAATAAAGTATACAACGGCAGACCTCAATGGAGTAATTGGGGAGGTTTAAATGACGTTGTAAGAAACCAAGTTTTAACTGCTGGTTTAACACCTTCTGAATATAATTTTGGTGGTATTCTAGGAACAACAAACATTATTACCAGAGCTTCTAGCTATAGAAAAGGTGGTAGAGTAACTTATTCTTCATCTAACAGAAGTTATACAAACAGAGCAATGGCTAGTTACGCATCTGGTTTATTAGATGGTGGTTGGTCTTATGCTTTTATGATGAGTAGAAGATGGGGTAACGAAGGTTATCAAGACGCTACATTATATGATGCCAATTCTTTCTTTGCTACAGTTGAGAAAAAAATTAACGATAAGCACAGTCTTAACTTCACTGGTATTTACGCACCAAACAGAAGAGGAAAATCATCACCCAATACGCAAGAAGTTTATGACTTAAAAGGTATTAAGTACAATGAATATTGGGGCTACCTAAATGGTGACAAGAAAAACTCTCGTATTAAAGAAACTGAAGAGCCAATTTTAATGCTTAACCACTATTGGGATATTAATAGTTCAACATCTCTTAATACAAACGTAGCTTACCAATGGGGAAAACTTGGTAATAGCCGTTTAGATTTCCCTGGCGGAGCTAACCCAAGTCCTGCCTATTATCAAAAATTACCTAGTTATTTCTTAGCTGATGATGATGGTCCGGATTACGAAAACGCTTACATCGCTGAGCAAGAATTTATAAATGATGGTCAAATAGATTGGAATAGAATAATTGATGCCAACCTTACAAATAATATAGACGGTAGCTATGCTGCTTACGCATTATATGAAGATCGTTCTGATGATTCTCAAGTAACTGTAAATACTATTTTAAACACTGAGTTAACAGAAAACATTATTCTGAATGCTTCGGTAAACTACAAGAGTTTAAAATCAGAGAACTTTGCTGAAATTATCGATTTATTGGGAAGTAACACAGGTGTATTAAATGTAGATTCTTTTGACGGTTTCCAATTTGATCTTAACAATCCTGATCAAGTTGCATTTGAAGGTGATAAATTTAGATATAACTACAATCTGTATGCAGATATCATTTCGGGTTATGCACAAGGTGTATTCAAATACAATAAAGTAGATTTTTATTTAGCAGGTAGTATTACCAAAACAGACTACTATAGAGACGGTATTTATAGAAATGAAGCAAATGCTAACAATTCTTTTGGAAAAGGTGGTGAAGTAGACTTTACAGGTTTTGGTGCTAAAGCAGGTTTTACTTATAAAATTTCCGGTAAGCACTTAATCGATGTAAACGGAGGATATATCACAAGAGCTCCATCTTTAAGAAACACTTATTCTAACGCAAGAGCAAATCATGATGTTGTTGGTGTAGTTAATGGAGTTAATATTACTGGTCAAGATATTACAGAAGAAAAGATAACATCTTTTGACGCTAGTTATATCTTTAGATCGCCAATCGTTAATGCTCGTCTGACAGGTTTTTATACTAAGACTGAAGACGCTAATGAAATTTCTTTCTACTATGCTGATGGTATAGGTGGTTTCCTCGATGATCAAGGTAATGTGCAAACAAACAATTTAGTTTCTGAAGTTTTACAAGGTGTTGACAAAAGGCATATTGGTGCAGAACTGGGTATTGAAGCACAAGTAACACCAACAATAAAACTAAAAGGTGCTGCATCTTATGGACAATATACCTATGATAACAACCCTAACCTATACATTTCAGCAAACGACCAGGCTGCATTTTACGGAGAATCAAAATTAAAAGATTACAAAGTAGCTGGTGGTCCACAAAAAGCTTACTCAATAGGTTTTGAATATAGAGATCCTGATTATTGGTGGTTTGGTGCTACAGCAAACTTTTTTGATGAAACTTACGTAGATGTAAGTCCATTATTAAGAACATCTAGTTTCTACACAGAGCCAACAGATGGATTACCAATGAACGATTACAACCCAGAAATTGCTAGAGAACTCTTAAAGCAAGAAGAATTTGGTAACTACATGGTAGTAAACCTTATAGGTGGTAAATCATGGAAAATTGATGATTATTTTGTAGGTTTCTTTGCAAGTGTAGGAAACATATTAGATAAACAATATAGAACTGGTGGATTTGAACAAGGTCGTAACGCAAATTATAGAGAGTTACTTGAAGACACTTCAAACCCTAAGCGTCGTTTTGGACCTAAATATTGGTATGGACGTGGCGCAAATTACTTTTTAAATGTATATTTTAGATTCTAAAAAAACTATGAAAAATAAATTTCAAATTATGAAAACAACAAAATTATTAACACTATTGCTTGCCCTTTTTGCAAGTATTGCAATTACATCTTGTGTTGAAGATGACGATTATAGTATTCCTAACAGCTTAGGAAATGAGGAGAACGCTGGTTTAGTACAAATTATGGCTGATTTAAACGCAGGTACTTTAACTGAAATTTCAATAGCAGACTTAAAAGCTCTTTACCAAGCTTATGAAGATGGACAAAGCGGTTTTGATTATGATCAATTCATTCAAATTCCTGACAACTTAGTTGTTAAAGGTTATGTGACTTCATCTGATGCTACAGGTAATTTTTATAAAGAATTTTATATGCAAGATGCACCTGAAAACCCAACAGCTGCAATTGGCGTGCTTTTAAATCAAGTTGATTCTTATAATCAATTTAACATTGGACGCGAGGTGTATGTAAAACTAAAAGATATGTATGTTGGTTACAATGCTAACGAAATTATCTCTATTGGCGGTAAAGAAGATGGTTCAGAAGTAGGTCAGTTTACTGCTAATCAAATACCAACTAAGATTTTTAGATCTGAAGTAACAGAAACAATTGTACCATTACAGGTTAACCTTTCTGAAATAAATGAAAGCCATGTAGGATTTTTTGTAACTGCTACAGATGTTCAGTTTCCTGAAAATTTAGAAGGTAGTACTTACGGAGACCCAACTGAAGATTTTGATACCAGAAGAACGCTTCAAGCTTGTGAGGGCTTTGGGTACTCTAACTTCTTAGTAGAGACTAGTTCTTTTGCTAATTTCTATAACACTCCATTACCAACCGAAGGAGGAACTATTTCTGCAGTAGTTTTAAAATCTTATGGTGGAGATGATTTAGTACTATTACTAAACGATCTTAGCGATGTTGAGTTTAACAATACACGTTGCATGCCTTTAGATATAAATGACTTTACTGTAGTTTTTGAAGATGGATTTGATGGAGGATTAAGCCAATGGACAACTTTTAATGTTACTGGTGCACAAGTATGGGGAACAACTAATTTTGGTAACCCAGCTCCAAGTGCGTACATGAATGGTTATTCTGGTGGCGCACAAGAAAATGAAGATTGGTTAATTTCTGAAGCTATTGACTTATCTGGCGTAACTAATACTTTCTTTTTCTTTGAAACTGATAAGCGTTACGACGGAAACGATTTAGAAGTATACATGTCTACAGATTATTCTGGTGGAGATCCTAACTCTAACGGTACCTGGACAATGTTAGATGCAACTATGGATCCTAATGCTAATAGCTGGAATACTTGGACAAACTCAGGAAGTATTGATGTTTCTAGTGCTGATGGACAAATGTTATACATTGCATTTAAGTACACTTCTACTTCATCTGCAGCTGCAACTTTTGAATTAGATAATGTTACTGTATTAGGTTTATAATACATCTATAACAACTATATTTACAAAACCTGCTTAATGGCAGGTTTTGTTTTTTTAACAGAGTATGTTAGACAACTATTACATATCTATTTTAAATCACTACAAAAAGCGTCTAGGGAAGCGCAGTCTAACCATAGCGCTACTTTATATAAATATACTAGAGCTGTCAATATTGCTTGCACTAGGAGCTTTCTTTAGGGCATTTACTTTACAGATGAAGATAACTTCTATCTCATCTACCAAATTTTGGATATTGTTTGGTTTGGTTTCAGTATTTATTATGTTTAAAAACTGGATGCGCTATAATGGAAAAAAAAGAAATATTCTAAACGCAAAGCATAGATCAAAAACTCCTTCATTTTATTTATTATGGTTGTTGCCGATTGGCTTTATTACACTTGCCTTAGTGTTTTTACAAGTATTAACTTAAAATAAAAAACGCTGTCTTTTAAAGGACAGCGTTTTTTATTTTTAACGGTAGTTATAAAACTACTATTCTGCTTTATTTTCTTCTTTATTACAACATGGTTTTTTACAGTCTTCTTTGCAAGCTTTTTTCTCTGCTTCAGTTTTATTAGCACAGCAAGCTTTATTACAATCTTCTTTACATTTTTTAGCCTCACTACCAAAGCCATCTACGACCTTCATGTCTTTTACTTTGTATACATCACTAACTTTAGCTACTGCTTCTTCTAGGGATTTAGGAGACACTTTAGCTTCATCATACTCAACCATAGCTAAGCGTTTATCAAAATCTACTTTTGCAGATTTCACACCATCCATTTTAGCCATTTTCTTTTCGATGGTTTTTGCACAACCTACAGCACAGGTCATACCCTCAATTCCAAATTCTACTTTAGCATAGGTTGCATTCGGATCTAAGTTTTTGGCAACTTCTTTAGCACCTACCTCAACATCAACAGTTTTCACTTCTGGCTCAGCTTTATCTTTGCAAGATGTTAAAGCTAAAAGTAAAGCAGAAGCCACAATTATATTCTTTAAATTTTTCATAAGTATAAACTCTTAAATTTTGGATAAATCTAATAAATATTGATGTTTCTTGCGAAAGAATTAACGATTTTTGTGAATCTTAAGGAAACATTTGTATGAAAAGCCCTAACATAAAATGGATTTACCTCCTCATCCTTTCCGTTATTTGGGGAAGTTCCTTTATTCTTATTAAAAAATCGTTACTTGGACTTACTCCCTTTCAACTCGGTGCTCTAAGAACTATTTTTACAGGAATAATTTTATTATTAGCAGGATTTTATCATTTAAAACATGTCCCAAAATCTAAATGGAAGTGGCTTCTTTTGTCTGGTTTGCTAGGCTCTTTCTTACCTGCTTTCTTCTTTGCTATTGCAGAAACTGAAATTGATAGTGCTGTTGCCTCAATCTTAAATTCATTAGTGCCCTTAAATACAATAATCCTTGGCTTTGCTGTTTTTAAAATTGTATCAACAAAACGACAAATTATAGGTGTAATTATCGGATTTATAGGTACTGCCATTTTAATTTTAAAAGGTTCTGAACTTAACCCAAATCAAAATTATCTGTATGCTGGTTTTGTTATTGCTTCTACACTTATGTATGCTGCAAACGTCAATATTATAAAACGCTACCTACAAGATGTAAAGCCTTTAGCTATTGCTGCAGGTAACTATGCTTTTATTATAACACCAGCATTAATTGTATTACTGTTTTCTGGATTTTTTACTTCAGAACGATTAAACCACCCTGATTTGGTTAAGTCATTAGGTTTTGTAGTTATCCTTTCTGTTTTTGGTACTGCAATAGCCAAAGTAGTTTTTAATAAACTTGTGCAAATTTCCACACCTGTTTTTGCGTCCTCTGTTACCTATATTATGCCAATAATTGCCTTGCTTTGGGGAATTTTGGATGGAGAATCCTTTAGCCTGATTCAAGGGTTAGCTGCACTTTTAATCTTGGCTGGTGTGTATTTATCTCATAAACGTAAAACATAAAAAAACCGAAGCATTGGCTTCGGTTTTTTATAATATCAAGATTTAATATTCTTAATTAAAATCTTCAGCAGTTACTCCTTCGTTAATTTTAACTTCAGTAGTTTCAAAAGTAAATGATTGAGGACCTGCTGTAACCTTCATAGTGTAAGGCATCATAACACCATCTACTTCTTTATAATTAGAATAATCTACAATGGTTGTTATAGATTGTCCTTGTGCTTCGGTTGTAGATTCAGTTCTTATTAAATAACCTGTCTCAGCGTCATAATATCTATATGATACTGTTTCATCTTTAGTTACTTTTATTTTATAAGCATCTGCTCCTTCAATAGTTGTAAGGCTTTCTAATTCAATATTTGAAGACTCCATATATAATTCATCGAAAAGGCCTTTACTAGACTTTCTAGATGATAATTCTTTATCTTCCATAGGAATCTTTCTTCCTTGTTGTTCCATGTAACCATTAGTTCCATCGAAGTTTTGCTTCATTAAGGTTCCCATACCTTCTGCTACAACTTCCATTTTAAATTTGTTTGGTGCCATTTGCTTAGTAGTAGCAATAGGCTTAAATGGTGCCCCTGGAATAGTCATCTCTGCTTTGACCAAAGTAGTATTAACCTTTCTAAGGTTTTCTTCACCTCCAATGGCCTTAACATAGTTTTTAATAACAGTCTCTGCTGTTAAACCTTCTGGTAATGGCTTAGAAAAAACTGGTTTTTCTGTAGCATTTGCATAAGCATCGTAATACTTAATAGGAATTCCTGTTTTTTCAAGATTTTCTATCACATCACTTCCTTTACCAACAACCACTATACGTGCATTTTCTGGTCTAAAGTGTTTGTTAGCTACACGCATAACATCTTCTTTAGTAACAGCATTAATCTTAGCTAAATACGTAGAATAAAAGTCTTCTGGTAAATTGTTTAATTTGATATTTAAAGCATAGTTTGCAATAGTTCTCGGGCTTTCTAAATCTAGAATAAAATCACCAACATATTTAGCTTTAGCATTTTCTAAATCTTTGGTTTCTACTGGTTCCGTTTTAATTCTATTAATTTCCTTAAGTGTTTCTACAACTGCGCTATCTGTTACCATATTTCTAACTGCTGCACCAGCTGTAAAACGAGACGCACCATATCTACTTGGACTTATACTTGTACGAGCTCCGTAAGTATAACCGTGCTCTTCACGAAGATTCATATTTAAATAACTACCAAAACCACCACCTAAAATTTTATTTGCGATTAAAACTGCATGGTAATCTTCGTCATTCATTTTAAAATCTACATTGTTTGTCAAAGAAATATTAGACTGTACAGCATTTGGCATATCCACAAAATTAATTTGTGTGTATTGTGCATTTTGCATTGGTGCTGGTATTGTAGTTTCTACTCCTGCAGATTTTTCCCACTTACCAAAATAGTCTTTTATTTTTCGTTTAACATCACCCATTTCAACATCTCCAACAATAACTAAATAGGCATTGTTAGGGTTAAAGTATTTTTCATAAAATGCTAAAACATCACCAAACTCAATATTGTTTACTGTTTCTTCTGTAACAAACTCTCCGTAAGGATGCTTAACACCATAAGACAACGCAGAACCAACTCTACTGGCTACGGCATCAACACTCTTTTTGTCTGATTTAAGACTTTCGATAAGCTTCTCTTTTTCCTTCTCAAATTCCTCTTTAGTTAATAATGGGTTTATTGCCGCATCTGCCATTAACTCAATTATTCTATCAGAATATTTTGAAAGTGAGCTTGCATAGGCACTTTGAGAACCAAAACTTAATCTAGCTCCTAAAAAATCGATTTCATCATTAAATTCATCTTTAGGTATTGTAGTGGTTCCGTTTCCTAACATAGCGCCTAGAATACTAGATACACCTGCTTTATTTCCCTCTGCGATTGGTTTGTTATCAATTCTTAAAGAGATAGAAACTCTTGGTAATTTATGGTTCTCTACAACTAAAACTTCGATACCGTTTTTTAACTTAAATTCACCTGGTTTTTCTAACGTAATCTTTGGAGAAGGACCTGGTTTTGGTTGTTTAGATCTATCTATTTGCGCATTTACCGCACCTACTGCCATTAAAAACAATACAACAAATGCTGATATTTTAGTTTTCATATTACTATTCATTTTTATTTTATTGATCATCTTTCTTTGGTAAGTACTCTAAGATTATGCGTTGATTAGGGTTTAAGTACTTCTTAGCAACGTCTCTCATTTCTTCTCTTGTAATAGAGCGATAGATGTCTATTTCATTGTTGATTAAATTTACATTTTCATATAGCATATAATATCTCGCTAAAGAGTTAGCAATTCCTTCTATACTAGAATTTGAATTTACAAATTGGTTCTCAAACTGATTTTGAAGTTTTTCATAATCGCGCTCAGATATTAACTCTTCCTGGATTTTTACAATTTCCTCATCCATCTCAGTAATTAATGTATCTAAAGACACATCTCCCAATGGCAGAGCAAATAATGCATAGATACCATAATCCTCTTGGCTAATATTAACAGCCTGAACAGCTAAGGCCTGCTTTTGCTCATCTACCATTTTCTTGTACAAAACAGAGCTTTTCCCTCCACTTAAGTAGCTAGAGATCATATCTAAAACATAGGCATCTCTACTTTTAAAAGATGGTGTTCTATAAGCAGCTATTACTGCAGGTATTTGAATATTTGGATCGTAAGTCTTATCTCTCATAGACTCAGTAATAGGCGCTTCTTTTGGAAGATCTCTTTTAATTTCCTCACCTCTTGGAATTGGTCCAAAATAATCCTGAATCATTTTTTTAACTTGTGGCTTATCAATATCACCAGCAACAACTAACACAGCATTATTTGGTACATAGAATTTTTTATTGAATGCCTGAAATTCTTCTAAAGTTGCAGCATCTAAGTGATCCATAGAACCAATTGTAGCCCATCTGTAAGGGTGTACCTTAAACATGCGCTTCTTAACCTCAGCCAACAAGTTACCATAAGGTTGGTTATCTACACGAAGGCGTTTTTCTTCTTTAACAACTTCGTTTTGAGTATCAACACCTATTTGATTAATTACTGGATGCATTAATCTTTCAGACTCCATCCATAAGCCCAACTCTACACTGTTAGAAGGAAATACTTCGTAATAATATGTTCTGTCATCAGTAGTATTTGCATTATTGCTTCCTCCGTTTGATGTTACAATATTGAACCATTCACCGCGCGGAATGTTTTCAGTTCCTTCAAATAATAAATGCTCAAAAAAGTGAGCAAAACCTGTACGCTCAGGGTTTTCATCTTTTGCTCCTACATGATACATTACAGATACTGTAACAACAGGTGCCGAGTTATCTTGATGTAATATTACATGCATCCCATTGTCTAAATCGTACTCCTCAAATTCAACTTGTTGTGCATTGGCAATAGACCCAACAAACAACAAGAGCGCTAGAGTAAATAAGCTTTTTCTCATTATTAATAAGTATTTAAATTTTAAATTGTTTTAGTGTTTGTCTTAACAAAACGTGCATTGTTACACAAAGCCACACAAAAATAAGGAATCATTCCTCTTTATTAACATAATAAAATGTGAAAACTATTTTTATAAAACATTCTATTTTAAAATCATAACCAGATTTAAGTTGAAAAGTACGCGAAAAGCCTTAAAACGTTTGTAGATTAGGAATTTAGGAGTATATTTGCATCCGCTTTCTGAGAAAAGCATTTATTTTTTATAAACAAATTAATAAAAACGTTACGCTATGTACGCAATTGTAGAGATAGCAGGGCAGCAATTTAAAGTTGCAAAAGACCAAAAAGTTTTTGTTAACCGTTTATCTACTGAAGAAGGTAAAAACGTTGATTTTGACAACGTACTTCTTATAGGTGATGGTGACAATGTTACTTTAGGCGCCCCAGCTATAGACGGAGCACAAGTAAGTGCTAAAGTCTTAAAGCACCTTAAAGGTGACAAAGTAATAGTTTTCAAAAAGAAAAGACGTAAAGGTTACCGTGTAAAAAATGGTCACAGACAAGCCTTAACAGAAATCGTTATTGAAAGCATTACTGCTTCTGGAGCTAAGAAAGCTGCTCCAAAGAAGGAAACTAAAAAAGCTGAACCAAAAGCCGAAAAGGCAGCTCCAAAAGCAACTGGTAAAGCTGATGATTTAAAGAAAATTGAAGGTGTTGGCCCAAAAATCGCTTCTACTTTAGCAGAAGCTGGTTTAGCAACTTTTGCTGATATAGCAAAATCTACACCTGAAGCAATTTCTGAAATCATTGCAGATGTTCGTGGTAACCATGTTACTGACACTTGGCCAGCACAAGCTAAATTAGCTGCTGAAGGTAAGTGGGACGAGCTAAAAAAATGGCAAGACGAATTAGATGGTGGTAAAGCATAATTGCAAAACCACTTAAGTTTAACAATATAAAACCTTAAGACAATGGCTCATAAAAAAGGAGTTGGTAGTTCTAAAAACGGTAGAGAATCAGAATCGAAACGCTTAGGTGTAAAGATTTTTGGTGGTCAAGCTGCTGTTGCTGGGAACATAATCGTAAGACAAAGAGGTAATACGCATCACCCAGGTGAAAACGTATACCAAGGAAAAGACCACACTTTACACGCTAAAGTTGATGGTATCGTAACATTTACTAAGAAAAAAGACAATAAGTCTTATGTTTCTATAGCACCATTTGAGGCTTAAGAAATTATTTTCTTTTAAAAATATAAAAGCGACTAGAATATTCTAGTCGCTTTTTTTATTGGTAACATTTTCATCATACAAACTATAGATTTAAATAACATGCACCTCTTTACTTTACAGGTTATAAATTATAGTTTACATTGTTTATCATTAACCATATTAAAATCTCCTTTCTCTTTGTATTTGTTTATTCACTTAATGCCCAAGAGATAAACACAACTAAAGAAGCAGAACTTTTTTCTCTAAAAGCTGAATTAAAAAATGCTATTACAGAGAATGATTCAATAAATATTGGTTTAACGAATATTAAACTCGCTGATTTTTTCAATAGCATTTCCCTCTTTAAGGAAGCTACTCACTATTATCAAGAATACTTAGGGCTTCACCTTCCAAAGGATTCTAGTTTT
>JASBSE010000061.1 GCA_030149115.1 Winogradskyella sp.
TCATCTTCTTCCTCATAGGTTTCAATCTTATAGGTTATCTGAAAACGCTCACCTATCATATCATCCGATTTAAGGTTTACAGCTTTTAGTGCATCAGGAGTAACATCATAAAAATACATGATGTCTTCATCTTCCTCATCATCTTCGCCAGCCACTAAGAAGGCATAACCATCTTCTTCATCATAACCGTCAAATATGGCTACTATTGTTTCTGTATCTTGCTCTTGCTTTACCTTGTTACTCTCAATAATTGCGTTTACACTAAACACCATAATTGAAAAAACCAATACTAAAAAATGCTTTTTTTTCATTTTAATTTATACGTTTTCAGGTATTCTCATTGTCTATACATCTAGAAAACACCTTTTGTTTATTTTGTTTTTCAATTGGGAGTTTACCACCTCAAGCCCATATCTTTTAGATCATTATCTATGACAATGATATCTGTGGTTTATTGTGAAGAATACTGTCTTGGCTAAAATAATTTTAGAATAAACATATCTATGACTTCTACTAAGATAAGAATGATGATAATCCATTCCAGTCGACTACTTTCTCTGTGATCCATAATATCTTTAAAGAGTTCTAAATTCTCTTTAATAATCTCTATTCTATCATGGATAACATGATAACGATCCTTTAAATCAAAGGTCTGCTTTAAATCAGAATTTAACTTGTTTAACTGTTCATCTTCCCAAGTAATATCTGGTGAATCAAAAATATACAGGTTCTCTGATATCTTATTTTTAATATTAAGGGTTTTACCAATAAATCGTTTTAACTTATTTCCAGAAATATCTAGCTTTCCTTTGGCCTCTAAATATTTAGTATGCTCATTAGTCTCTATTAATAAGGCTTCTGTAATTTCTGAAAAACGGTTTAATGCTACAGATTGCGACGCATTTAGCATCACTAATCGTATCATTTCGCTATTAAAGTCTGGCAATACAATACTTTCAAAATTTACCTGAAGTGTATTGGCTTGTATTTCCACATTAACCTCTTCGGAAATTTTATCCGCAAAATAAGTATCACAAAATGCTTCGATAGATTGCAAGGCTTCATTTATTTCTGCTTTTGAAAGGTTGAAAAAGCTCACCATTCCATATTGAAACAAATAAATATACTTGTCTTTTGAGTGTAGATAAAACAACTCATCGCTATCTTGAAACAACAACTGCCAAGGCAATTGCGGTTTACTAGATTTTATACTGATAGTATTTGCTACCTGATACGCAACAACTGGTAACATTATACTAAAAACATGTCTTTAGGGTCTTTAAAACTTTTGAATTCTAACATATAATCATTAGGATCTTTAATAAAAAAGGACAAATGCTCGCCTTTTTTTTCTTTTAGAAAAGTGGTTTTGGTTACAACCTCTAACTTTTGCTTAGTAAGCTTGGTATAGATTTTTTTCCAACTATCAACATCTACAATGACACCAAAGTGAAAGGATGGCAAAATCTTACCTTCAAACACATAATTTGGATTATTGAAATTGAATTTTTCGGCTTTTATAAATGTTATCTGGTGTCCAAACAAATTTATATCTACCCAGTTTTCTGAGGTTCTTCCTGCAGATGCTCCAATGTTATTAATGTAAAAGTCTTGGGTTTCCTTTACACTCAAACACGGTAATGACATGTGAAATGACGTTTCCATAATTTAAGCACTT
>JASBSE010000064.1 GCA_030149115.1 Winogradskyella sp.
CCATCTTCTCCATCACCCAAAAATAATCCTGGTTCAGTATCTCTTAGTATTTCTAATGTATTGTATTCTCCTAAATGTATCATGCTGCAAAGGTAGAAATAAGTTGCTTGTGAAAAGTAGAAAGTTTCAGAAATAAAAAAGCCTCTCTTAAATAGAAAGGCCTTTATATTTTATAAACTAAATTCTATTAGTAAACAGAAGCTTTGTTAAAATGAGTACATAATAAATAATATACTACAGCTCTGTATTTATTTCTATTTGATTGACCATATGTCTCCATTACAGAAGCAATAGCTCCATCTAAATCATCGCTTTCACTTAGACCTAATTTCTTAATTAAGTAATTGTTCTTTACAGTTGCTAATTCGCTTTCGTCAGAACCAGAAACAGTTGAAGAATCTGCATTGTAAATTGAAGGCCCTAAACCTACAGTAACTTTAGTTAATAAATCCATATCTGGATTCACACCACATTTGTCTTTTAAATCAGCTGCGTACTTCGCAATTAATTCGTCTCTTTTACTCATTTTTCTATTTGTTTTAGGTTAAATAAATTGTCCTCTAAAGGTAAGTATTTTTTAGACACCTAAAAAGAGAAGAAGTCACATCTTATTGATAATTAACGATAAGATTACTTTATAAATTTAAAATAATCTAAAAGCACCTTGTCATTAGTATCTGAGGGAGTAAAAACCTCTAAAAGTTTTGGCTTTTTTGAACCATTATAAAACTTTTCCAATGCTTCATCTAAAGATTTTTCATCTGAAGCTATAGAATATTCAAAACCATACATTTCGCAGAGTTGCTTAGCTGTTAAATGATGTTTGGTTTCAAAATACGTATCAAAGTTTTCAGTATTCTTATGCCCAGGTAAAATCCTAAAAATACCGCCACCTTCATTATTTATAACAATGATTCTGAAGTTTTTTGGAATATAATTATTCCAAAGCGCATTGCTATCGTAGAAGAAACTTAAATCACCTGTAATAAATGTTGTACGCTGTGTATTAGCTAAAGCTGCTCCAATTGCTGTACTTGTGCTACCATCTATACCACTTGTACCTCTATTACAGAACACTGCAATATCTTTTCTGAGCTGAAATAGTTGTGCGTAACGTATTGCAGAACTATTACCTAATTGTAATTGACTTTGCTTTGGAACGCTCTTTAGCAACGTATTAAAGACCGTAAAATCTGAAAAGGGAATCGTCTTCAAATAATCATCCTGAAGCTTTCTACGCTTTTGTCTCACCTTTAACCAATTGGTTTTATAGTCACTCTTTGTATGATGTGTTACTTGTGGTAAAAACGTTTTTAAAAACGTGTTAGGTGTTAGTTTGATGTGTTTATCTAAACAGAAAAACGTGTCATTAGCCTTAAACAAATCTACATGCCAATGATCTTCTGGTTTGTATTGTCTTAAAAAAGCTTTAATCTTCTTAGAAACTATCATACCTCCAAAAGTCAATAGAATGTCTGGTTGTAGCGACTGAAATTCTTCCTCGTTAAGTGGAGCTATCATTTTATCAATTCCTGGGAAAAAATCAGGATGGTGCAAGTTTGAAGTGGTTTCTGTAAAAACCAATATACTATCATCATCTGCTAATTCTTGTAACCACTGCTCTTCTATAGAATTGGGTTGCAGCACACCAACCAATATCATCTTTCGCTTTGTTGAATGCCAAACATCCAACAAACTTTTTATTTCAAAATCGTCTATCTTCTCTGTTCGGTCTGCTATACTGAATGGTTTAGGGTTAATACTCAATTCATCTACCGTTTCATAAAGCGGTTCATCAAAAGGAACATTGATATGGACTGGTCCAGATTTTAACCTTGCTATGGTTATAGCATCATGTATTTCAGATTCGTTATGTGATTGTATGTCTTTTTGTAATCCTAAGAATCGCTCTAACTTATTCTCGATACTTCGCATTATTGGCAACTCATCTTCATTAGATTTATGTTCTTTATCTTTTAAATCTAACTTTAGATTTGCACTATACAAAACGTGTTCTCCATAAACATTTTTCTGTTTTATGGTTTGTCCATCTCCTACATCTATTAAATGCTTTGGTCTATCTGCCGATAAAACTAACAACGGAATATTGCTGTAATACGCTTCAGAAATTGCTGGGTAATAATTAAGCAACGCACTACCAGAAGTACAAACTAACGCCACTGACTCTTGTAATTGTTGCGCCATACCAAGTGCAAAAAAAGCAGCACAACGCTCGTCTACTATACTGTAGCAGTTGAAAAAATCATCGTGAGTAAAACCTATGGTTAATGGTGCATTTCGGCTTCCTGGCGAAATAATTATATGCTTTACATTATGCGTTTTGCATAACGTAACAACCGTTTGGGATAAGGGAATTTTAGAGTATTTCATCAAATAACAAAGATAAGGATTCTCTTTGTTTTTAACTTAAAACGTTAGCAATAGTTTTGGTTTTGTTTACCGTTTCCTCCCATTCCTTTTGTGGTATGGAATCCTTTGTGATACCTCCACCAACATATATCATTGCTCTATGATTTTTTAATTGCATACAACGTAGGTTGACATAAAAATTAGAATATGTTCTTACTACAGCATACGCATTGTTCTCAACATTTCGTCGGTTAGTATTTCTGGTTTTGGAAGTTTTCAAATTCAGTTCACCTAAAAATCCTGTATAAAATTCTCGATTGTAATTTTCATTTTTAAGAATAAACTGCTTGGATGTTTCTTTTGGAAAACCACAAACTGCTGGTGTTGGATGCAAGGCTTTAATAACAGATTTTAAGCTACTCTCACGTTTTATTTGACTATGAATATAAGTCTTTAGATGCAAGAGGTTTCCAGCTCTTACAGTTTCAACTTCAGAAACATTTATAGTACTCGTGTAAGGTTCTATTTGTTTGGTGATATAGTCGGTTACAATTTGTTGCTCCTTGTATTCTTTACTAGTCCAAGTTACCTCAGCATCTGCTTCATAAGGCTGAGTTCCGGCTAAAGAAATTGTGGTTAATTGTTTCCCTTCTACTTTAAATAATAATTCTGGCGTTGCACCCAGCCACAATCCAACTTTTGGGTGATACCAGCAATATACCATCGCATTTTTATAGGTATTAAAAAGCCTTTTGAAAATTGTAAATGGATTTCCGTTTTCTAAGTCTTTTTCAACCTTTCGAGATAAAACAACTTTCTCTAGATCTCCATTCTTAATCGTATCAACACCTTTGGTAACGAGCTGTATATGCTCTGCTTCACCTTTGTTCTCAATAGATGTAGTTTTAAAGTCTTCATCTAAATCTAGATTAGAGATTTCCAAAGTAAGATGCTCGCAATCTCTTTCGGGTAGCAGTATACTTTTATTATTTAAGTCGAAAGGAGCAAACACAAAACCACTTTCTGAAAAATCTGAAGTTGTATGCAAAGCAGCATCATTTTGCAGCCAACATTTAATTACAGAATTAATGGCTCTACTATAAACTACAAAAGGTAATTGATTTTTATACTGCTGCTCTAAAGTTTCAAAAAAAGAATCTTGGGTCATTTATTACTTTTTAAGCGGTAATGAAATGGT
>JASBSE010000081.1 GCA_030149115.1 Winogradskyella sp.
TCTTCCCTTATATCCCTTTAAGAAACTAACAAACAGCAACATATACTTATAGCAACTCTCTGTTTTTTGTTGCATATAACATTTTTGTTTTTCATAGGATATGTATAGGGTATCTATAGGACTGGTATAGGGGAGAGATTGGGGAGTGATGAATGAGGAATGATGATGTTAGATGTGAGATGTGAGATTTTAGATTTTAGATTGATGAGTGAGGAATGATTAATGATTAATGATGATTTTCACCTTTGCTAAAGCTTCGATGATTGGGGATGTGGGGATTTACGATTGACGAATTACGATTTGGGATTTTTGATTTGGGATTGTCGCAGTTTCATTTTGAAATTGCTTCTTTTTCACCTTCGCTTAAGCTTCAGTGAATGGGGACGCGGGGATGGTCGAAGCCTGATGTTGTTTCATGTTTTATTATGAGATTGCCGCAGTTTTCTGTGAAAACTTCGCAATGACGAGCTACTGTCAGACTGAGCTTGTCGAAGTTATTGTGTTCTTAGTGTACTTGTAATGAGATTCCTGCTTTTTCATCTTTGCTGAAGCTTCGATGATTGGGGAATTAGGAAATAGGGATTAGGGATTAGGGATTAGGGATTAGGGGTTTTGATTGTTCTACTATGAGATTGCCACAGTTTTCTATGAAAACTTCGCAATGACTGTAATGATGGTTTGGAATGCTTACTTTTTTAAGTTAAAACGTATTTTAATCTCAAAATTTTAAACACTTTTTAAAGAATTTCTAGCATTCACCTACATTTTTATTGTTAACTCATTATTATTTATATATTTGTTAACACCCCTAACATTAGTTTAATTTTTGAAGGATTTACTTAATATTAATTTATTACCACCCTTATTAATTAACTACAAATCAAATAATTATTCTGTTTACCAAAACAATTTATTATGAAAAAAATTACGTTTGCAATTTTATTAATGGGCAACTTTATTTTTGCTCAATCTAACCACACGGTAAGCTTCAGCGGAAGCTCAAGCGACTTTAATGTTGCCGAAAAAATTTGGGGAGGTGATGATGTGGATTATTATGTAACCTTTGATGACACCTATATGTATTTTGGTGCTTTTAGAGTTAACGGTAGCACTTTTGGAGGTTATGATCACTTCACCATCTACTTAGACAGTGATCCTCAAAGCACATTAACCTCAGGCAATGGTAATACAACAGGAATGGCATGGGATAGTAATACACCTACACTTCCGTTTAATGCCGACCATAGATTTGCAATAAGAAACAATACCGCAGGGGAATCATTTCACCACAAATATACGGGAGGATCCTGGCAAGATCAAACCAGTGGGAACGTCTCAAGTTTTAATCAATACACTACAGCTTATGCTCTAGAAATAAGAATACCTAAAACCTCTATAGATAGTGCAAATGGTATATATTTTACTATGTACATGTCTTACAATGGTGGTTTTTTTGGCGCCAATGATGGAAGCTACCCAATAAGTATATCTGGATCTACTGTTTCAGGATATTTTGGAGGTATAGGTATCAATGCTGCTGGATGTACACCCATAAATTCTTCTAACACTCCTATTACCGGCACTTTAACCAACACCAATCCTACTGCCAATGGAAAATATGCTCATATTGATATTAACTCAGGTGATTTTTCAGTTACTGGAGATATAGAAATTGTCTCTGGTGGAACCAGTACTATTACTGCGGGAAATTCCTTAACTGTTGATGGCACATTAACCAACAACGGTGCAATTACGCTAGAGTCTACACCTACAAGTTACTCAAGTCTTATAGCTACAATAGTAGCGGGTTCGGGTACTGTAAATTATAACCGTAGCGTTAATTCTTATACTAATGATGCCACAAACAATGATAACGACCTCATTTCTGCCCCTGTAACTGGGCAACCTTTTGGCAGTTTCGCTGATGCCAACACCAATCTTTTAGCTTCTGGAATAGAAAGAGCTTTTGCTCCATTTAATAATACCACAGGCTCTGGAGCTTACGAAAATTACGACACCACAGATAATGCTTCTACCCTTATTACTCCGGCAACAGGCTATAGAGCCGCAACAACTGATGGAGGTACACTTACGTTTACAGGAACTGTACAAACTGGTGATGTAAGTATAGACATTAGCACACCTGGAGGAGGTAGTATATGGAACCTTATTGGTAATCCGTACCCATCGTATATAGATGCCGAAGCCTTTTTAACCCATGTTGTAAGCACAGAAACTTCTGGCGAACGAAATATAGACCTATTAGATAATACTTCTGGTATTTATGGTTATGATGGTGATGCCTCAGACGGTTGGACTGTTATTACACTCGCTAATGATGCTGGGCAATTAATTGCACCTGGGCAAGGTTTTTTTGTTGCTGCAGACAGCAATGATGTTAGTGCACACAACATAGAGTTTACCACAGCAATGCGTAGCACAGGGTCTAGTGATGATTTTATTGAAAATCGCTCTAGCCAACTCACGTATTTAAAACTCAATGCGGCTACCGCAAACCACAGCTATAATACCGAGTTTTATTTTGATGCCGATGCCAGCCTAGGTTTAGATCCTGGTTATGACGCTCAGATTTGGGGAGGTACTGCTCCAAATTTTGCGCTGTATTCAAATTTAGTTCAGGACAATACTGGTATGCCTATTGCTTTACAAGCTTTAAACACAACAGATTTGGCTAACACAGTTATTCCGTTAGGTGTTAATGCAAATGCTGGTGAGCAGCTAACGTTTACAATATCTGAAACCACATTACCGAGTACTGTAAATGTTTATTTAGACGATACCTTAAATAATACAACGACATTGTTAAACACGTCTGATTATGTGATTAACCCAATATCTGATATTACTGGTACAGGAAGATTCTATATTAGATTTGCTCAGCAAGCCTTATCTACTACAGATGTAGATTTTGACAACCTTAAGATCTACACCAAAACAACTCCAAGAGCACTATATGTGCATGGAGTATTACAAGGTGAGACTACTGCAAAAGTGTATGACTTACAAGGTCGCTTAGTACACCACTCTGTATTAAACAGTAATAACTTAGTGAACCAAATAGATGCTTCTGATTTTTCTGATGGTGTTTATGTGGTGACCTTAAGTAATGGAGTACAAGAGAAATCTCAAAAAGTGATTATTAGATAATCATTATTGTAACATTAAGAAATTAAGAAAAAAAAGCGCGACTTAACAGTTGCGCTTTTTTAATTCAATAAGGAGCAAACACCAAAAATTAAGATACTTTTATTAAAAAATTTCTAAAGTTATAGATTAACAGTTTGTTAATATTGCAAACTGTTCATAGATTTACAGTTTCCATATCTTTGAATCCCATTTCTACCTACATACGCGCCTGCATATAAATTATAAACATAATATAAATTATATGAAGAATTTTTACGCATTTTTAATTGCCCTTTTTGCTACGAGTCTTGGGTTTGGGCAAATTATAAGTCAGTATGTAGAGACTGATTCTGGCTCTATCCCTAAAGGAATAGAAATTTGGAATAACACTGGTGCCACATTAGACTTTAGCACCAACAATCTTGTTATTGAAAAAGGAACTAATGGCGCTGCTCCTGGTACTGATTATACTTTATCCTCTGGAACATTAGCATCTGGTGCTGTACTTGTTATAGGTACTTCTGACATGGAAACTGTTACCACAACAAATGGAAGTGCTTTTTATGTGAAAGCATTTTCTTTTAATGGAGATGATGCCTTAGTTGTTAAGTACGGTGGTACAATAACTGATGTTTTTGGAGATCCTGGAACTGGAGATCCTGGATCTGGTTGGGTTGGTAATGGTGTACAAACCTACAATCAAAATATATCACTAAATGCAGGCATAACTACTGGTGATACTGATGGATGGACAGATCCAAGCTTACGCTTTGAGACTATTGGAGGTGGCCAAGATTTAACTGGTTTTGGCATTGCTCCTTCAGCACCTAGCTCAGATACCTCGGTACAATTTGCTTCGTCATCAATAAGCGTTTTAGAAGATGTTGGCACTATTGATTTAACGTTTGAAATTACAAATGAGGATGCTACAAATAGTACTAGTTTTGACGTTGTTTTAACGACTGGTGATACTGCTGATATTAATGAGTACACAACACAAACTGTGACGTTCCCTGCAGGTTCTTCAACCAATGAAATTGTAACAATTACAATTAGTGATGATGCTTTAGTTGAATCTAATGAAACGTTGACGTTTGAGATTCAAAGCGTGTCAGGTGGAAACAATGCTGTCGTTGGAATAAACAACACTTTTGACTTAACCATACAAGATAATGATGGTACAACCCCATTACCTGGTGACATTGTAATTACTGAAATTATGTATAACTCATCTGGTACTGATGACGAATGGATAGAAATTTACAATGCTTCCGGCGCCGATATTACTTTAGATTCTAGTTGGAGATTAAACTACAATGGAAACACATATGACTTTACAGGAGTTCTTATTTCTGACGAGAGCTACTTAACAATTGCTGTAGGTAGTAGTGGAGACACTATTTTCAACAACGATAATCCATTTACACCAGATGTTAGTACCATTGGTATACCTGCTGCTGATATTAACAACACAAATAATTTAATTAACAGTTCTGCTACTATTGAGCTTATCTATGATCCTAGTGGTATAAACTCAACTATTGACACAGTTACTTACGATGATGGTTCACCTTGGCCAACAACACCTGATGGTAATGGTCCTTCACTAGAGTTAACAGACACTTCTTTAGACAACGCTTTAGCTTCAAGCTGGACAGCATCATACAATAATGGTGGTAGCCCAGGCTCAGCTACTCCAATAGTTTACACTTTTAACGCAACATGGTCACCAAGCGATCCAAACACTAATGCTACCGCTAATGATGTTATCGTTGTAGATTCTGGCGATGCTATCATCAACTCTAATATAACCTGTAACTCTGTAACTGTTAATCCAGGAGCTAGTCTTACAATTAATACTGGTGTGGCTTTAGATGCAACTAATGGTACAACTTTAGAATCTAGCTCAACAAGCTATTCTAGCTTAATCCTTGATGGTAGTATTACAGGCTCTGTAAGCTATAAGCGTTATGTAAATGCCTATACCAATGATGCCGTGAACAATGATAACGACTTAATATCTGCACCTGTT
>JASBSE010000100.1 GCA_030149115.1 Winogradskyella sp.
GTGATTATACCATTCTTTAGTTGGGATTCCGAAGTGTTCACAACTTCCTGTTGTAAGTCAATAAGCTGTTCATCAATTTCTATGCTGCTTTCAAGCGTTTCAATTTCTTTAAGTTGCTCATTTAAAGCTGTGTTTGTATTCAGTTTAAAAACTTCCTCTTGATTACTTATCAATTCTTTAGAATAATCAAGTGCTTGTCTTTGCTTTTTGTTGTTGTTCCAATCAAATACATTCCAGTTTAACTTTAAACCAACTATGTAATATGAGGTAAAATCATTTTCCAGCATATTCAATCCTGGGTTGCCATAACCACCAGTTGCAAAACCATTGAGTTCAGGAACCGATGATTTGGATAATATGTTTTGTTGTTGTTGTATCTCTTCTTTTTGCAGACCGTACAATCCTAATTCTGGTCTGTTTAATTCTGAACCTGCGTTTATTGAGAGTAATGGTTTTTGAAACCCCGTTTCAACTGAAATCGGCAATCCAGTTAATGAAGATATAGATGCAATCAACTTTGATCTATTGTTGATTGCTTCTTGATTTTGCTGAAAAATTTTCAACAATTCAGTTTCAATGACTTTATCAGAAGTTGGCAATAACACACCATTTTTTATTCCCGATTTTACTTCATTTAATTTGCTGTTCAATTGCTGTTCCCTAATTTTTAGCAATGCTCTTTGTTCATCAATCAAAAGAATTGAAAAATATAATTGGTTTACACGCTGTTTTAGTTGATACACATTGACTTCAACCTCTTGTTGCTTTCTGTCGGTAATAATATTTTGCAAACCTTGTGACGCTTTAATTTTTCCGCCATTAAAAATCAATTGGTTAGCCGTAAGGGTAGCTCGATATTGATCATTGTTCAAGGGTTCTATGCCAGTGTTTGGCAAAGGAACCTCTGTAACATCACTCTGATAGGTCGCCTGGGCATTAAGATTAAGCTGTGGCAATGTCTTTGCTCTAATAGCCGAAAGTTCAACTTCCTTTTGTTGCTCTAAAATAGCACGTTGTTTAACGAGAGGGTAATTTGTTTTCAAACCTTCATAACATTCATTTAGACTAATGGTGTTTTGGGTATAACCAAAAATCGTTGTTAGAAAAAAGAGTCCGAATAGATATATGGCTTTCATAAGCTTATTTTTTTATGGCATTAATAATGAAATCAGATACTTCTTTCTTTCGAGCTTCCAATAACATTTTGTATGCCTTGTCATCAACATTTGTAAATGCTTTAATTAATGGAGAGGCTACAAAAGGAAATATATTTAAGGACAGTATGTTAATGAACAATTGTTCGGCATTTATTGGAACAATTTTGCCAGTTTTCACTTCATTTTTTACTTGAAGTTTAAATTTATCAATGTTCGGAAAAACAACATTTTTCTTTATTTTCTCAATGAATTTTGGATTTCTATTAAGTTCCTGAATAATGAAGTTTGGCAAATAAGGGTGTTTTATTATAAAACTAATATAATTGTGTGTGAAATTTTTGATTTTATCTTCTAATGAAGAGTCATCATTAAGAATAGCATTGAGCTGTGGTGCTAATAAAGAAAAGGCCTTTTTAAATACAGCCTCGAACAAGAGTCGCTTGCTTCTGTAGTAATAATGCAACATTGCCTTATTGATGTTTGCTTTGTCGGCAATTTCTTGCATTCTGGCACCATCCATTCCTTTAGATTGAAATATTTTTTGTGCTGCTTGTAATATTTGTTCTTCAGTTTTATTGTCTTTATGTTTTGTCATAATTCAACCATTAAGTTTAACCATATGGTTAACAAAATTACAAAAAATTATTTAATAACAATTGTTTGGGTTTTAAAAATATACTAATGATTTGTAAAAGTCAGATAATATGTAACTCGAAAAAATAGTGACGTTTAGTATGAAAAAATGGAATGGAGATCTTGGTGTTGAATGTCATTCATGTCAATTTGAAGACTTTATTAGAGCAAGCATTTCGATTTTATGTTTTTTAAGAATTAAGATTTGTACCCTATGATACTAGAATGCCTATAAAAATTAAAAAGTTACTTTTTGTATCGAAAAGTCAATGATGACTTTTGTTTAAAGTTCATTTAACTGATTAAATTTATTTATTTCTTGTAATAATTGGTTCGATATTTTTTCTGTACGCTCTACAA
>JASBSE010000107.1 GCA_030149115.1 Winogradskyella sp.
CTCTATCGCTATCTTGAATTATTTCTAAAGCAAAATAAGTTTCCAAAAGGCCCAATTTTATTGAGGTCTATGAGTAATTTGCTAAAACGGAAAAAGCAAGATGAAAAACCTCAAAAACAAAAAGAGATTCTTAACCTGCTAAAGACCTATCCTAATTTGCCATTTATATTAATTGGAGACAGTGGCGAACAAGATCCAGATATCTATATGGAAATAGCAGAGGAATTTCCTGATAGAATTTTAGCCATATATCTGCGTAGCGTTAAGCACAAAAAACGAATGCTTCGTGTAAAAGGACTTATAGAAAACTATAAAACTACAGAGGTGTTATTAGTAGAAAGCAGTGGTCAAGCTACTAAACATGCAAAAGAGCACGGATTTATCTCTTAAAATAATCCGTTAATTTCAGCATCAATTTTATTAATGATACCACCTAAATCTTCAGGATTAGCCACGAAGTCTAAATTATCAACATCTATAATTAATAAGTTGCCTTTGTTGTATTTTGTAATCCAAGCTTCATAACGTTCGTTAAGACGGCTTAGATAATCAATACTAATCGTGTTCTCATAATCTCGGCCACGCTTATGGATTTGAGCTACCAGATTAGGAATAGAACTTCTTAGATAAATTAGTAAATCTGGACCTTTTACAAAAGATTCCATCAATTCAAACAATGATGAGTAGTTCTCAAAATCGCGATTAGTCATTAAGCCCATAGCATGCAAGTTAGGAGCAAAAATATGAGCATCTTCATAGATAGTTCTATCTTGAATAATATCCTTACCGCTATCATGGATTTGATTTACTTGTCTAAATCTGCTGTTTAAGAAATAAACTTGCAGGTTAAAGCTCCAGCGCTCCATCTGGTTGTAAAAATCATCTAAATAAGGATTGTCTACAACGTCTTCTAATTGTGCTTCCCATTTGTAATGTTTGGCCAATAACTTTGTGAGCGTGGTTTTACCAGCACCTATATTTCCTGCAACAGCAACATGCATAATCTATTCTTGTTTTAGTTGGTAATGACGTAGAATACCGTCGTGGTAAATATACAAGGTTTCATTGGTTACCAAAAACTGATTTATTAACAAATTTGAATGTTTTATAGGTAGTATTTCATCGCTGTTTTTAGATAATAAAAAGAGATTATTTTCTTTTCTTAAAACCAACTGAGCCTTGCTAAATGCTATGCTTTCATAGCCCTCATTAGGATGTTTTGCAATTAAACTTCCAAAATAATTATAGATGTAAAGATACTTTTCTGTAAGCATGTAGCAGTTGTTGTAGTCGCTTTTTAAATCCAAAACTTCAGACTGTACAGGTACTGTTTTCTGTTTTAATTTATTGGTTTTATAGTCGTACAATTCTAATTGTTGTAAATCTTGGTTAAAAATCCAAAGCGTATTATCATATCCTGTAGATACAAAACTTACATTCTTATAATTTTGAAGCGTATTAAAGTCTATTTTATAAACCTCTGCCAAACGATTGTCTAGTATTACAACGGTATTGAAATCTCTGTAAAAAAGATTAATTTTTAAAGGATTAAAGGTGTTGGCTGTTGTGATTTCTCCAAGTTGAAAATTGGCATAAGTAATTGTAGTATCCTTAGCTTTTTTGTTAAAGGTGTTGTTGTCTGTGGCATAATATAGCGTGCCAAAAGTGTCTACACCAAAAATGGTTTTAGCCTTTAAAGCAGTAGAATCTTTTAAAACAGCTTTTATCTGGCTTTGCGAATGTGCCGCAATACCAATGAACAAAAAAATAAAAATCAATCTTTGCATATTGACGTTGAAATTACAAAAATTGAACCAATGATTATAGCATTCTGAACTTGTTTCAAAATCTTTTTGACAATATAAGTTTGAAAGTAAATTGAGAAGCTGAAAATCAATTCAACAAAACAAAAAGTGAAAAGACTTTAATCTGTGAGTTTATAACCAAATCCTCGAACATTTATAATTTGTATGCTCTTGTCTTTTTGTAACTTTTTGCGTAGCTTGGTTATAAAAACATCCATGCTTCTGGCAGAGAAAAAATCGTCCGTTCCCCAAAGTTTATTAAGAATTAAAGAACGATCTAAAACCTGATTTTTGTTTTTAATTAAGTGAAATAAAAGATGCGCTTCTCTGTGTGTAAGCTGTGTCGGTTCCTCATTTTTAAAGGCAAGTTGTTGCTTAGGGAAATCAAAAGTGTATGTGCCAATCACTAAGCTTTCAGAGGTTTTCTGAACTTTTGTGCGGTTTAGTAGATTGTGAATTCGCACTATTAGTTCTTCCATGCTAAATGGTTTCTTCAAATAGTCATTGCCACCAATAGAAAATCCTTCTACTACATCTGCTGTTTGAGATTTTGCGGTTAAGAATATTATAGGAATAGCATCGTCAATGGCTCTAATATCTTTGGCTAAGGTAAAACCATCTTTTTTTGGCATCATAACATCAAGTACCAATAGTTCTGGTTGTTCAGATTGGTATTTTTCAAATGCTTTTTCGCCATTATCACAAAGCGTCACTTCAAAATTTCTGGTTTCTAAGCTTTCCTTTATAATTTGTCCTAAGGCTGCCTCATCCTCAGCCAGAAGTAGTTTTATTTTTTCAGCCATTTGGTAAAGTAATTTTAAAAGTAGTAAGATTTTTACTAAGGTTTACATCTATACTTCCACCATGTTTTTCAATAATAGATTTGGTGTAATATAAACCAATACCAAACCCCTTAATGTCGTGTGTGTTGCCTTTTGGGACACGATAAAATTTTTCAAAAATACGTTCTTTGTTAGCTTTGGAAAGGGTATTTCCGTTGTCCGAAATTAGAATTTCAAAGTTTTTTTCCTTAGGAATTAAATCGATAGAAATAATATCGCCTCCGTATTTTACTGCATTGTCTAAAATGTTATTTAGTGCATTTTCAAAATGAAAACTATCTACTTTAGTTTCTAAATGTTCAACTTTAAGACTCGTGTTGAATTCTTTTTCGGGATATTGAATTTTATAACGTCTAGACAGGTCATTTAGAAGTGTTACAACGTCAATAGCTTCTGTGTTAAGCTCCAGGTTATTGCTGTCTAAGGTTGCTGTTTCTAGAAGTTTTTCAACCATAAGATTTAGTTTTTCTAACTGTTGCGAAGACATGTTTATGTAGTTCTTTGTTTTTTCTTTGTCTTCTATAGCGTTAAAATTACTAATGCTTTCTAGCGCTACTCCTATGGTAGCAATAGGTGTTTTAAACTCGTGTGTAATATTACTAATAAGGTCGTTTTTTACTTCGGCGAGTTGTTTTTGGTGTTTTATGATTTTTAGAAGATAAAAAAGACTGCTAATTACAGCCGCTATTAGTAATGTTGAAATAAGAATACCACCAAGACTTCGTTTTAGAACTAACGCAGTTTCATTGGTGAAGCTAATATCCAATGTGCTTCCTTTTGGTAAGAAGGTAGATTTTGAAGTTGTTTTTAATTTTTTGGATGTGTGCCGAATGGAATCTGTCTTGTTTTCTTTGCCATTATCGAAATGTAAATCATAATCTAGGAAAAGTTTTTTTCTCAATAATTCTATACCAACCAAACTATCTAGCTCAATCAGGTCTAAACTATCGTTGTTGATTGATACCACAATTTTTGAAGTTAGCATTTCAATTTGATAAGCATCAGTTAATACTTCAGGATTCTTAATACTATCGAATTTACTTTTAAACTGAAACGCTTGGTTTGTTCCTTTTACTTTTTTTAGACTATCAATTTTTAGATTAAACTCTTTATATTCTATAGGTTTAAGTTTTCTGTCAAAGACTTCAGACATGGAATCAGCACTAAAACCTCTCATTACTGTAATACCCTCAATTGAATTGACATCAATGCTGTCTAAATTTTTAAATCCAAAAGAATCTTCATCGATTTGTTTCAAAAATTTTTGGATATGACTTCCTTCTTTTAATGGATCTTTTTGTTGGTCGCCTTCCAAGAAAATTCCAATTGTAGTACGTTCTGCTAAAGCAGCATAATAGTCATCTACTGCCTTGTCTAAACTAACCTGAACATCATTAATGAGTTGTTGTTTGTTAGATTGGTAGTTTTTGTAATTCCAAAATATCTGTATACCAATTGTAACTAGGATAACAGTTACTATGGTGTACAAAATCCATTTATATCTTTTATCGTTCATATTCCAAATGTAATTGTAAAAAACTACTTAGCATCAATTGGTTAACACACGTTAACACTAGTTAACGCAAATACTAAAACTTACTCTAGATATTTGTGATATTAGAATTTAGAAATAAAAAATCAATCAAAAATGAACACAATTATTAGAGTTTTAGTTATGGCGTTAACGGTAGTTTTTTCTACCGTTAGTGCTCAAGAATTTCAAGGTGTAGCAACTTACAAAACACAACGTAAGGTAGATATTAAATTAGATAGTACGCAAATGGATTCTCAAATGCAAGAGCGTATGCTTGCTATGATGAAAAAGCAATTTCAAAAAACATACAATCTTACATTTAATAAAGAAATTTCAACCTATAAACAAGAAGAAGAGTTAGATAAACCTCAGGTAGGTGGTGGAGATTTTCAGGTAATGGTCGTTGGTAATGGAGGTGGAGATGATGTTCTTTATAAAAACACAAAAGAAAATCGGTATTCAGAAGTTAGAGATAGCTTCGGTAAAATTTTTCTTATTCAGGATGAATTAGATCCAATTGAGTGGAAATTAGAATCAGATACTAAATACATTGGTGAATATCAGTGCTATAAAGCCACATATACCAAAATGGTAGAAAAAGCGAGAGTATTTTCTAATAGCGACTCTAATAATGAAGAAAGTAAAGAACAGGATAAGGAACCTGAAATGGAAGAACGAACGGTTACTGCTTGGTACACGCCTCAAATCGCTGTAACCAATGGGCCAGATAAATATCAAGGATTACCAGGTTTAATTTTAGAAGTGCATGATGGTGACTTAACAGTAATCTGCAGTAAGATTGTTTTAAACCCACAGGATAAAGTTGATATAGAGGAACCGACCAAAGGAAAGAAAGTTAATAGGGAAGAATACGAGAAAATCATGGAAAAGAAGGCAAAAGAAATGATGGAACGTTATGCGCCTAGAAATGGTAGGGATAATGGAGAAACCATTGAGATACGAATAGGAGGCTAATTCATTAACATAAGTTTAACGCAATTATTTTTAACAAATAGCATCTAAAGAAGTCTAAGTAAGCACTTAGAACAATAAATTTACATTTGTTAACAAAGATTAAACTTATACAATGAAAAATTCACTTCAAATTTTTGCATCTCTAGTTTTACTATGTTTTTGCACAATTTCATTTGCTCAAAAAGACTTTCAGGGAAAAGCGTATTACATGTCTAAGACCACAATGGATTTAGACCAATGGGGAGGAAGAGAAATGACTCCTGAACAAAAAAAGCGTATCGAAGAGCGCATGAAAAGCTTTTTGGAAAAGGAATATATCTTAACCTTTAATAAGGAAGAATCCATATATAAAGAAGACGAAAAGTTAGAAGCACCTGGTTCTGGCGGACGTTTTGGAGGGTTTGCTAGTAGTTTTACTGGAGGACCAAAATATAAAAATGTAAAATCTAAGGAGTTGCTACAAGATCAGGAATTCTTTGGAAAGCAGTTTTTAATTAAAGACGAATTAAAGTCTTTGGAATGGAAAATGGGAACTGAAACCAAGCAAATTGGTCAGTATACATGTTTTAAAGCTACGGCAACAAAAACTGTGGATGAATTTGATTGGAGAAGTATGAGACGTCGAGATGACAGAGATAAAGATAAAAAAGAGGCTGAGAAGAAAAACGATTCAATAAAAAAGGATAGCGACCCAATGAGTGAAGTTGAAGTGCCAAAAACTATAGAAGTTGTGGCGTGGTACACTCCTCAAGTGCCAATTAATCAAGGTCCAGATGATTATTGGGGTTTACCAGGTTTAATCCTAGAAATCAATGCAGATAGAACTACTATTCTTTGTACTAAAATAGTTATGAATCCTGATGAAAAAGAGGAAATAGAAAAACCTAAAAAGGGAGATGAAGTAACTAAAGCCGAGTATAACGAGATTATCACCAAAAAAATGCAAGAAATGCGAGAGATGTATGGAGGGCGAAGAGGTGGTCGTTCAGGTGGAGGCAGAAGACACTAAAAATCTAACACAATCAACTTATGAAGAAAATATTAATGCTACTATGTTTGGTAGCAGCCGGAAGCTCCTTTGCTCAAATTAAAATGCAAGGTGTTGTAAAAGACAGTATAGGAACTCCATTAGAATTAGCAAATGTAATTGCCATTAATCAAGAAACTAATGGTTTAGAGTCTTATGCTGTAACCAACGATCAAGGTAAATATGTTTTGTCTTTAGGGAAAAACGGAAAATACAAATTACAAGTAAGTTACATCGGTTTAAAATCACATGAAGAGATTATTACAACAGCCGAGGCAGATATTACAAAGGACTTTAATTTAATGCCAGATAATTCTCTAGATGCTGTTGAGCTAACCTATGAGATGCCAGTTACTGTTAAAGGTGATACCATTGTATATAACGCAGATTCTTTTAAAAACGGTAGTGAACGTAAGTTAGAGGATGTCTTAGAAAAATTACCAGGCGTAGAAATCAATGACGACGGACAAATTGAAGTAGAAGGTAAGACTGTAAGCAAGCTTATGGTAAACGGAAAAGATTTCTTTGACGGTGATACTAAATTAGCGACTAAAAATATTCCTTCAAATGCTGTAGATAAAGTTCAGGTTTTAAGAAACTATGCAGAAGTTGGTCAGTTAAGTGGAGTACAAAACAATCAAGATAATGTTGCAATTAATATAAAGCTAAAGGAAGGAAAGGAAAACTTTTGGTTTGGAGACATTACAGCAGGTGCTGGTACAGCACCTTCACCAAACGACGAGCTTTACCTAGTACAACCTAAGTTGTTTTATTATAGTCCAAAGTACAGTATCAACCTAATTGGTGATATGAACAATATTGGTGAGGTAGCGCTAACCAACAGAGACCTTCGAGGTTTTGGTGGTGGTTTCAGAATGCCTAGCAGAACAAGTGGTACAAGTATAAATCTTGGAGATAATGGACTTGGCGGTCTAACCAGTATTGCAAATGCACAAGAAGTGGTAACAAAATTAGCATCTGCTAACTTTAGTTA
>JASBSE010000134.1 GCA_030149115.1 Winogradskyella sp.
TTAGAAATTTAATAAGATAATCACAAAAAAATATCTGTACTTTTGGCGTTTCAAAAACCGAGCCATACTTTTACAAAAATACATCTAAAAGGATTGCGTACAAATAGCTTACACATACTTTTTGCCTTGAGTTTTACAGTGCTTATCAACACTTTTAGCTTGGCTCAGGAATTATCCAAAAAGAACAAAGGTATTTCTGCTGACCAAAAATCAGACACTACTGCTGTTGCTAAAGACAGAATTGAAATTCCTGTAGATTCGCTTTTAAACGTAAAAGTTGTTGACTCTACAGAAAACGACTCTGTAAAAAAGGAAGGCTTCTTAAAAGATATTGTAACCTACAAGGCTAAAGACTATGTTGCTGTCAACCAAACCAAACAGCAAATTAGACTATATAATGAAGCTTTAGTGCAATACGAAGACATGGAGATTAAAGCTGGTGTTATAGTTATTGACTACAGTAAAAACCTTGTGTATGCTGGTAGATTAAAAGACTCTACGGGATACTCTCAAAAGCCTGTATTTAGTCAAGGTGCCAATATCATAGAGCCAGATTCTATTATCTTTAATACAGACTCAAGAAAAGCATTAATCTTTAACTCTGTAACCGAACAAAGTGGTGGTACTGTCATTGCAGAACGTACAAAAAGAGAAAACGATTCAGTTTACTTTATTTCGCAAGGTAAATTTACCACATCAGAAAATCTTGAAGACCCTGAGTATTACATTAAAATGAACAGGGCAAAAATAGTACCTAACAAAAAGATTGTAACTGGTATGAGCCAAATGTACATCTACGATGTGCCTACACCTATAGCCATACCTTTTGCATATTTCCCAATGTCTAAAAAACAAACCTCAGGTATCATTTTCCCATCGTTTGGTGAAGATACTGGTAACGACAGAGGGTATTTTTTACAAAACGGTGGTTACTATTTTGCCATAAGCGATTATGTAGATTTGGCTGTATTGGGAGATTACTATACCAATGGTAGTTATGGTTTAAGATTGCAAAGTAACTATGCCGTACGTTATAAGTTTAGAGGTAATTTTGGGTTTAGATACGAGAACTTAATTAATAGCGAGCGTGGTTTTCCTGACTTTTCAAAAAGTACCATTTACAATATTAGATGGTCGCACAGTCAAGATGCTAAGGCTAACCCGAATTCAAGATTCTCGGCATCTGTAAACTTAGGTAGTAGTCAGTATTTTACACAATCTATCAACCAAATTAATCAATCTAATTTCTTAACAAACACCTTAGCGTCTTCGGTGTCGTATTCTAAAACTTTTCAGGGAGAACCACAGGTCAACCTTAGTTTATCTGCTACGCACAACCAAAACACCAATACCGAAGCCATAAACCTAACCTTGCCAACCATGCAAGCGTCTATGACCAGAGTTTATCCGTTTGCACCAAAATCGGGTACCAAAAAAGGAGCCATACAAAACATTAACTTTCAGGTGAACACCAGAGGCGAATACCGTATTAATACTACCGACTCTTTATTTGGTAAAAGTGAAATGTTTGACGATGCACTAGCAGGCATGCGCCACTCTATACCAGTAACAACAAACTTTAAAGTATTTGATCATTTTAGTGCAAGTGTCAATGCTAATTTTGAAGAGAACTGGACACTAAAAACAGTTAGCAAATTTTGGGATATAACCAACCAGGAAGAAGTTGAGATCGAAAAAAATGGCTTTGACCGTTACTTAACTTACAATTTTGGAGCTAGTGTTGGTACCACTTTGTATGGTATGTTTAACTTTCAGAAAAAAGGAAAAGACCCAAAAATACAAGCTATCAGGCACGTAATGCGACCTTCTATTAGTTACAGCGTCTCTCCTGCTTTCGATCAGTATTATGAAACTTACGATGTTATTGATGCAGACGGAACAACAAGCGATCAGGTAGAATATACACGTTTTGAAAATTCACTTTTCGGTAGACCAGGTAATCGTTATTCCAGTAGTATTGGTCTTGCTTTGGGTAACAATTTTGAAGCTAAAATACGACCTAAAGATTCTACAGAAACAGAACCTAAAAAAGTCTTTTTATTAAACAACCTTAACCTGTCTACATCTTACGATTTAGCGGCCGACTCCTTAAACTGGAGTCCCGTAAGAGTTACTGGTGGTACTCAAATCCTTAACAATAAGATGAACATTAACTTTGGTATGACTTTAAATCCGTATGCCTTAGATAGCAATAATAATCTTATCAACACCTTTAATATCAATAATGGTGGTAGTTTATTTCGTTTAACTTCTGCAAACCTAAACATTAGCTACAGTTTAAATAACGACAGTTTTTCTGGTAAGGATAAGGAGGAAGAAAGAGACGAAGAAGCAGACCGAAGATCCTCTACCGCCAACGCAAGAGCGGACGACCTCTTTGGTGTATCGCAAGATTTTGCAGACCAACGTCTTGGTGATCAGAAAAAAGATAAAAGCAAGGACGAAGAAGAAAACAACGAGTTTTACAACTATAAAATGCCATGGAGTTTAAGGCTATCCTATGCTGCCAATTACAATAATACAAGGAGGCAAGACGAAATAACCTCACAATCCTTAATGTTCTCTGGAGATATTGAACTATCTCCACGTTGGTCTGTAGGTGCCTCATCTGGTTACGACTTTTTAAACCAAGGCTTCACCTTTACGCAATTACGTTTTGAACGCGATTTATTAAGTTGGAGAATGAATTTTACCTGGATACCATTTAGTAACCGTAGTTCATGGAACTTCTTTATTGGTATTAAGTCTAATTTACTTAAAGATTTAAAATACGATCAGCGTCGTCAACCAGACCGATCTTTGGGCAATTAATCCTTATTAAAATCATGAAAACAATCATCAACACTCCAAACGCACCAGCTCCAATAGGACCTTACAACCAAGCGGTTTTAGTTGGTAATACATTATACACGTCTGGTCAAATTGCATTGCATCCTGAAACAATGGAATTGGTTATGGATACCATTGAAGCAGAAACAAAACAGGTTATGGAAAACATGAAAGCTGTTTTAGCTGCTGCAGACATGACGTTTGATAATGTTATAAAAACATCCATCTTTATTAGCGACATGCACAACTTTGCAAAAATCAACGCTGTATATGGCACTTATTTTAATGAAGACACAGCACCTGCAAGAGAAACTGTAGAGGTAGCCAACCTACCAAAGTTTGTTAATGTTGAGATTAGTATGATTGCTGTTATGTAATTATAATTATTCTGTAGTTCGAGTGATTTCGAAGTACGAGAAATTGTATCGAGAACTATATTATAAGCAAACCAACTATAAACAATTGTTGATAAAAATCATCAAAGCTCCTACAGTTTTGGTTATTTCTTTTTTTACAGAACCTGTATTTTTGAGAGTAACCAAATTATCCCAATATGCGCATTGAAAATGATTTAAAACTTGGCTTTAAAGATGTAATGATTCGTCCAAAACGATCTACTTTAAAAAGTAGATCGGAAGTGAGTTTAGATAGAGAATTTACGTTTTTAAATAGTAAAGCCGAATGGGAAGGTATTCCTATTATGGCTGCTAATATGGACACGGTTGGTACTTTTGAAATGGCTTTGGCATTATCGCAGCAAAAGTT
>JASBSE010000140.1 GCA_030149115.1 Winogradskyella sp.
CCAGATATTGAAGTCATTCAACATCCTAAAGAGACTTCAAAAGGAAACGACCCACAATTAGAACGTGCTGTACAGGAAGCGATGAAGCTTCTAAACGGTAATGAGTTTGAACTAAAACCAGAACCAAAAGCTCCAGTGCGTTGGAAACGTCCTAAAGGGTACAAATCCGATAATTAAGACGTCATCAATAACGCAATAGCTATTGATAACAAATACAAATTACCTAACTTCCACCACCAGTCTTAATTTGGTGGTGGAATTGCTTGTAATACTATAAAACACACTAATAATGCCTAAAGCTTCAAAAACAAAACGCATCTTTAAGATTATAGGAGGAATCATCATCTTCTTTACACTGCCTACGCTACTCTTCTTTGGGTTTATGTACCTCAAGTACGACGAAGATTTACCAACAGGCAAATTGGGTACTGAAGCTGACCAATTAGCAGCGACCATGCTAAATGCCTTAAATGAAGAAGCCTATCTTAATACCGATTATATTGAGTGGACTTTTAAAAGCAGACACCATTACAAATGGTATAAAACGGATAATACCTGCGAAGTATCTTGGGATGCTATGACCGTAATTCTGGATTTAGATAACATTAATAACTCAAAAGTATTTGCTGGCGAACAAGAATATAATGGCAGTGAAAAACAGGATTATATCAACAAAGCTGAAAAATACTTCAATAACGACTCGTTCTGGTTGGTAGCTCCATACAAAGTTTTTGATAAAGGCACAGAACGCAGATTAGTAACAACCGAAAATGGTGAAAAGGCCTTATTGGTCACCTACACCAAAGGAGGTAGTACCCCTGGCGATTCGTATCTCTGGCATCTGGATAAAAACGGACTGCCTAAAAGCTTTCAAATGTGGGTAGACATTCTACCTATAGATGGTTTAGAAGCATCATGGGACCAATGGACAACCACCCAAAGTGGAGCCAAATTACCGACCTCGCATAAATTCATGGTGTTTAACCTTGATATGGGAGAAGTAATAGGACTTAATTTATAACTAACACCCAACACCCACTAAATACTGCTTACTGAACACTGCCTACTGCCTACTGAACACTGCCCACTACTTAGAACGCTGCCCTACAAACTGCTGGCTTTTCAACTTAAATAGTACGTTAAAACTGGTTAAACTACCATAGCTTCTGGTAATGTATTGCTGTAAGTCTATCTTTTCCTGTTCATCAAGGTTGCTAGAGTTTATCTTCTGCTCCATCACACGTAAACGGTCGCGTACCATAGTGATTTTATGAAAGAAGGTGTCTATAGGTAGTTCCTTACCTTGTAAGTTAGTGTCACCTGGCTCTAGGATTAACTTTCCACCCTTCCACTTATCGGCAATAGAAATAACTTCAGAAACATCAGACCATTTCTTAAGGATGCTTTTAAGACTTTGCTCTACCTCATAAAAACTTACCGTATCTACATCGTCTTCAGCAGCATCAATCACTTCAAAGTCCTCATCGAGTTCTATGGTTTCTAAACCCTTATCTATAAACGTCACCCAATAGTGCTTTGAGGTCACATTGGTAACGACTCCTTTTCCGTGTGCTGTATGATTGATGCGCGATCCTATTCCTAATAATTTCATTGTTGATTATAGTTTAATCTGTTATTCATTTTTATAAAATTCGTCAATTCGAGTGGGTTTTACGATTGAAAATGAGTAAAATCTGTATCGAGAATAGAATTTTTTACTTTAAACTGGTTCTCGATACGATTTTTCGTGCCTCAAAATCACTCGAACTGACGCTTGATTATGAACTTATTTATTTTATTTTTCGGATAACAAGTATACTAAATCTCTGTTAGATTTCTGCCTTATAAACAGGAATCTTATGCGATGGTACCCTATTTTGATTTTAGTTCAAAATCTGTTACTTTTAGACTTCCTCTATCACCGATCTAATTAATAGTCGTATCCCTAAAAATATATGATATGGACTACCACATGACCTTCTGGAATTTAGAAAACCTCTTTGACATTGAACACTCACCAAGGCGTACCGAGAAACTGCAACGTGCTATTGGTAGCGACATAAAAGGCTGGGGACCTACACAACTTAATAATAAATTAGACCAACTGAACCACATTATTATTCAGTTGAATAATGGTAAAGGCCCTGATATCCTTGGGGTTTGTGAGGTAGAAAATGCCCATGTACTCAACTTATTAATTCAGAAAATGGGTGTGTTAAACCGCAACTATGCTTTGGTACATGATGACTCGGATGACAGACGTGGCATTGATGTGGCCTTTATCTACGATGCAGATTTATTTAGTGTTGAAGAGGAAAATGGCGAGCCTAAGGTTTATGATCACTTTGTGTTGCGCCGTACAGCCACGAGAGATATTCTACAGGTTAACTTCTTAACCAAGCATAGCCAAGAACAACAACGTCTGGTACTCATTGCTAACCACTGGCCGTCGCGTAGTGGTGGGCAGTACGAGTCTGAAGGCTACCGACAAATTGCTGGAGAAACACTGAGCTATTTCCATCAACGGATTAGAGAGGTGCATGGTGATGATACGCCTGTATTGGCAATGGGTGACTTTAACGATGAGCCTTTTAATGAGTCACTAACCCGATTTGCGCTGGCCTTACGTAGTAGAGCGCGTGTGGTACGTGGACGTATTCCCTACTTTTTAAACCTTATGTGGCCCTTAATGGACTACGGAACGGCCAGTTTTTACTTTGGAAACCAACCGAATATGATTGATCAGTTTTTGGCTAATGAGAACATGCTAAAGAGCAACAGTGCTATTAAAATAGTGCCTGATTCAGTATGTATTGAGCGTTTTCCTGAAATGGTAAAGCCTGGTGCCTATGGTGTGCCTAGGCATTTTGGCGGTATGGGTAAAACCATTGTAAGCGATGGTTATAGTGACCACTACCCTATTTCGGTGAAGCTGAGGGAATCTTAATCTGAAAAACCATAACTATCTCATTTTTATCATTTTAACAACAAGCAGTCGGGTGCCATCAAGAATATCTCGATAAGGCTTCAGTTTTAGATAGCTTTTTTAAAGTATTCTCCATATTTCTTCATTTTTATTGTAAATTATTCATTACAAGGCATTTGTATTTAAAAAATATTTTTATAGGTTTGGTTTTCAGTTGTTTAGCAACATGATCAGTTGCGATACATAAATTACCGGTGTTTATAACAGCTGCCCTATCCCCTTTTATACCTTACTAAGAGCCTAAACTATAGGCTAAGTTTAACCAGATGTACTGCATTTCATTATGCCATGTGCAGTATATCCCAAATCTTATAACAATGGCTATAAACACAAGTTTTATCAAATTAGAAGGAACTCTGGATGGGTTAACCTTCTACAACAAAGACGGAGAGAATGTAGTAAAAAAGAAAACGCAAATCAGCAAAAATCGAATTACTAATGCTCCAGAGTACCAACGTACAAGAGAAAACAACCAAGAATTTGGAGGTTCTGCAAAATGTGGCAAGGCGTTTAGAGAAAGCTTCGCAGGTATAGCACGTCTGGTAAGTGATACCTATCTAAGTGCTAGGATTACGGCAAAATTAAGAAGCATCATTCCAAATGGTGATGGCTTAAGAGGTGAACGTAATATTGAGCTTGTAGATAACTTAGAACCCTTCATTGGTTTTAACTTCAACCTATCAAAACCTTTCGATTCGCAGTTTAACGCTCCCGCAGTTGGGCCAGATATTGCAGATACTAAAGATAGTGTACAATGGGACCTACCAGACTTTAATACAGATACCTTTGTACGTGCACCAGAAGGAGCTACACATTTTAAACTGGCATTAGCAACTGGGTATGTAAGCAACTACGAGTGGGACACCTCTTTAAAAGCTTACCAACCTGTAGAAGAAAAACCAAATGCACTAGGTGTCGTAGAATATAGCGATGCCATTGAACTTGGTGGAATGGTAGGCAGTGCTACCAGTTTTAATATTGATTTATCTGGTTATGCACCTGTACCTGTGACTACTGCTCTACTTGCAGCTACAGCTATTGTGTTTTATCAAAAGGTGAATGACGAATTGTATGTCTTAGCACAAGGTCATAGCATGAAAATCGCTGCCGCTAAATAAACAGTGCTACTCTATTTTTTACAAGCCCTTCTTGGTAGTATACTGAGAGGGGCTTTTCTTTTAGCTGTATTCCTCTAAAAATCTAATAGTCCAACTGCCTGCCTTCCTTTTCAGCTTTCTTATCCATACCAGAGCCTACAGCCATACCTATGACCATACCAAGTGGTATGCCTGTACCCAAAAAAGCCCTATTACCCATGCTAGTACCAAAAGCGACACCCATTGGGACACCAAAGAGCGACATGCCCAGTACCATCCATATCTTTTGATAGTAGCCCTTAGGGACTAACTTATGGTGTTTTTCAAGGTATTTAAGGATGGTGTTGTATGTAGAGAAAACAGTTCTGTACAACTTAGGGTCTGTAGTGGCCTTAGTATTAAGCTCCCTTAGTTGATTATTAATGTAGTCTACCGTAGCATCTGGCAACGTATGTTGTTGCAGTTCTGTTAGTAGCTGTTGTAAAGTGCTTAGCTTGTCTTTTAACTTAGGACTAGGGTTTTGCTGTGCTTGATGCTTAATATCTATAAATGGCATAAGTGTTTACTTCTGTTATACCTATAGGTATCTTAACCAAGCATTATGTTACACCTATTAACACAGTAATGTGGTCATAGGGTTATATAAACATGAAGGCATCGTCTTCTTTTACCGTTTTGGTAGCATCCTTAGCTTTTGGCGATAGGTCTCCTATTGGTCTTGTGGTGTTTATGCTTTTTTGCCGGGACTTTAGCAGTCGTAATCGTAGTTTTTGTAATGAGTTCATAGCACTTGTTTTTATCCTTACTAAATATACGACGCAAAACCGACATTTAGACGTCTTAAATGGTTAGTTTTTAAAGATTTAGTGTTTTGTTAACATTAGAAAGAAATTAACCGTCATTGCGAGTGGTCATTGCGAGGCGCAAAGCGACGTGGCAAACCCGAAGCAATCTCTTAATCAAAACCACACAAACTCTCATGGCGAGTGAGGAAAGAGCGACGCAATCCCTCTATTATTTCCTCTCTATTACTAAAACTGCTTCATTCCTCGCAGTGATAAATAAATTTGGTAAGAAAACGATTACGCCATATGCTGTTAAGCTTTAACATTTGGCATGGTTTTGTTGTGCGAGATTCTTTGTTAATTGCCTAAATTAGACATCCGCTTCATTGTATCAAAAAAGGCGCGATAAAATGCATCATCTTTAGCATAAAGTTTATACAATTCTAATTCTTGTTTACGCTGTTTACGCATAACTTCATCTAAAATTCTCTTAAACGCTAAATCACTATTTTGCTGGTCACTATTATTAACAACCTTTGCCTCAAAATCAGGGTGTGCTTGTACAGACTTTGTTAAACTAATAAACTTAACACGTTGGTCTTCTGGTGTTGCTTCCCAACCTTGAAACCAACGTTCATTAAACGATTGTATTATTAGGTCTAAAGGGTCTTTATCTTCATCGTTGCCATGTGCGCCTCTTGGGTTTGGATTCTGTGGATCAACTTCGGTTTCTGAAGCATCTAATTCTATACTTGTATTTAGTTTTACACGTTCTAAACCATAGGTGGATAAATCAATAGATTCTAATAGTTCATCCAAACCATCAATATCAGGGTTTTTAATAGGTAGTTTAGGAATTAAAAATTTTAAAAACCAAAATAGTTGCTCCCACTTTAATATTTCAAAAGGTAAGATGGATGCCATTTGACCATAAATCTTCACGAATTGTTTAGCTTTAATTTTAAAATCAGCTTTATCATCATCCTCCAATTCTAGTTCGTGAATAAAACGCTCTGAAGCCCTTTCAATAATAGGGCTTAACACTTGCGCATCTTCCTTATTAAAAAACTTTTCATTAAAATCTTCTACTTCACTCCACTCATACACGCCAACAGCATCCAATACACTTTTTAATTCATGTAATACATTAACATCTGTAGTTTCTGTTAATGATGTAGCCGTATAAAATGGATCAAATGAAGCTTTGATATCTTCTGTGCTATTAAAAAAGTCTAACACAAATACATCTTCTGTACGTTTATTATACTTTGGTGCTGCACGATTTAATCGTGAAAGCGCTTGCACAGCCAATACGCCTTGTAACTTTTTATCCACATACATGGCACATAGCTTAGGTTGGTCAAAACCTGTAAGATACTTGTTTGCCACTACTAAAATGCGATAATCATCGTCTTCAAATTTATGTCGCGTATCTTTTTCTGCAAAGCCATTCATTTCAGCTTCTGTATATTCTATACCATCTACTTTTTTAGTTCCTGAAAAAGCTATGGCTATTTTAAACGGGTTGCCTTTATCTTCTATAATACGCCATAAGGCTTTGTAATACTTAATAGCAGACACAATACTTTGTGTAACTACCATTGCTTTTGCTTTTCCCTTTAAGCGCTTTTTGTTAATGATATTAGGAATAAAGTGGTCAATGATTATTTCTGCTTTGGTATTTATGGTTTGTTGGTCTTGCTCTACATAAGCACGTAATTTTTTCTGTGCTTTTGTAGAATCGAACAACGGATTACCTTCTATAGATTTAGAAATCTCGTAGTAGCTTTTCAACGTAGTATAATTAGCTAAAACATCTAAAATAAAACCTTCCTCAATAGCTTGTTTCATTGAATATAGATGAAACGGTTCACGTCCTTTTCCATCTTCCTTTACTGTTCCAAACTTTTCTAAAGTAATTGGTTTTGGTGTTGCTGTAAATGCTAAATAACTGGCATTACCACGCATTTTTCTAGATTGCATGGCTTTAATGATCTTGTCTTGAGCATCATCGTCTTCACTCTCTTCTAGTTGTTGTCCCATAGCTCGATTCATGTTATCATGTGCCGAACCACTTTGGCTAGAGTGTGCTTCATCAATGACTACAGCAAATCGTTTATCACTTAAATCGGCAATACCATCAATGATAAAAGGGAACTTCTGAATAGTAGTAATGATAATCTTTTTGCCTTGTTCTAAACTATCTCTTAATTCTTTTGAAGAATACGCTGGTGCTATAATATTCTTTACCTCAGAGAAATTAGCAATATTGTCACGGATTTGTTTGTCTAACAACCTACGGTCGGTAACCACAATTACCGAATCAAACAAGGGTTGTTCTATACTTTTTGCACCAGCTACATTTGCATTTACAGGATAGGTTTCTATAAGTTGATAGGCTACCCAAGTAATAGAATTAGATTTTCCAGAACCTGCGGAATGTTGTATTAAATAGGTTTGCCCAACACCTTTTTCGCTAGCATCCGCAATTATCTTGCGTACCACATCCATTTGATGGTAGCGCGGAAAGAACAAAGTTTTGGTGTTTAATGAATCTTTTTTCTTCCCATCCAAACGTACAAAATGCTGAATAATATTAGCTAAACTCTCTCGTGCAAACACCTCATCCCATAAATATTGTGTACGGTGTCCTATAGCTCCTATTGGTAACTCTGGATTACCTTTACCATGTTTGTTACCTTTATTAAATGGTAAAAAGAATGTTGCCTTTCCATCTAATTTTGTGGTCATATAGGCTTCATTAGTATCTACAGCTAAGTGTACAATACAACGTGCAAACTGTAATAAAGGCTGCTTGTTATCGCGCTGGGTTTTGTATTGGTGTTGCCCATGAACCCTTGCATTTTGATTTGTCCAAGGGTTTTTAAGCTCCATAGTTACCAGTGGCAAGCCGTTAACAAACAACACCACATCTATTTCTTCCCTTGGATTGTCTGTACTATATCGTAACTGTCTAGTCACGCTAAACTTATTACTCTCAAAATTGTCTTTTACCTGTTGGCTACTACTTGCTAGCGGCGACTCGTAAAACAAGGTAAAATGCGCATCATCTACTTCCAAACCTTTTTTAAGCAGATGCAGCACACCGTATTTTTTTATCATACGGTCAAAACGATTCAGGATTTTAAGTTTCCAATCGGTCTGCTTTTGAAGTTTTTCTAACTCCTCTTTTTGGGTGCTTTGTAAAAAGTCCCAAAAGAATTGCTCATCTATGGCAAACTGTGCATTAAAATAATTAGGTTGCCCAATGTAATAGCCTTTACCTGTTTGGTATATTTCGGCATCTTCGTTAACTGCACCTATACCAAGACCTTGTTGTTTCAGGTCTTCTAAACAAGTACCGGTTAAGTGTTTTTCTATGGCTGCTTCTAAAGCTTGCTCGTTGGTTTTAGACTGCATATTCCTTTACCTTAATTTTTACCTTATATTTTAAAGGCTTTAATTTACCCAGCTTATTAATATCTTTAATCGCAAATATTTTAGAGTTCTTATTCACTAACCAAATTTCATATTGATTAGAATTTTCTATACCAAATTCTCTTTCAGATTCTGATAAATCAAATGAGTATCCATTGTAATATTTACTTTCTACAAACTTCATCTCGTTAGTTATAACATCAAAGTATTTAATATCATAATGCGCACTTTCATTAGTTTTTGCTATAAGTTCCACATTGGTATATAAATCTGGTTTACTCAATAAATACTTCTTTATAACATCTTCTACACTATTACCTAATTTTTTCTTTTGATTATCGGATAAGCCATTGCCCGAGCCATTTGTAGTGCCTAACCAAAAACCTCCATTTTGATTTTCGTCATTATCGTTAATATTTTCGAATTCAAAATCTGTTATGAGTTCAGGCTCAACATTTTGATTTAAATTAAAATGAGGTTCTGTTATGTCAATAGTTTTTTTATTCTTTTCAGATAATTTTTTCTTTATATATTCAATATAACCCTCAAAGTAACTAAGGCTATTTAATTCTTCTTCCTTTCTGATGAAAAGCCTCTCATCTTCACTGAATTCTTCACTATTTTTATTTTCGACAAGGTCATAATCTTGAAACTCTTCATTAGTAAAATCAAAATCAACAAAATCAAATTTGTTGTTCAAAAGCTTCGTAATTTCATTTGTAAAATCATAACTTTTTTTACTTTGATTAAAGCTAAAATTATTTAATAAAGTTTCTATTTGGTATAAATACTTTATAAATTTTTCTTGATCTTCTCGAGTTTTTTGAGATAAATGATACCAAACTTGATTTTTTATTTTTTTCTTTTGATTCTCATAAAACGAATAAAGTTCATTTGTAAATAGTGAATCGAAAGATAGTTTGTAATCTGATACATTATTATAATTTTCTAAATCAATATTTAAAATTTGAAAGCAATTTCTAATTTTAAAAAGTTCTTCTAAATTGTCATCAGAATTAAACATTGATAGAGATTTAACCAAAGGAAAATAATGGTTGATGTATACCTCAATGTTGTTTTCATTTAAATCTGATGGAATAACATTATCCTTTAGCTTGAAAATAGTTTTCCAAATAGATAGTCTTACACTTATCTCTCCTAATAATATTTTAGACTCTTCTAAAATTCCTTCTGCAAGCTCATTCTTTAAATCATAAATATTATCTTCCCTTGTCTGCATTATAATTGATTCAAAGATTTTCTTTTCATCAAGGGTGTCGAATACTTTTAAAAAAACATCTGACAAATTATCCCTGAACAATTTTTTTTGCTTTAAAACAGCAATGGTTGAACCATTAGGGATATTAAAATAAAATATATTATTCTTATATATATAATTATAGGTTTCAATACTAAAAACCTCATTATCAATACTACATTCTAATTTAGAACAAACTTCTATTTTTAATTTATTTAATAATTGAACTTGCCCATTCTTTACATCTTCTTTTGTGATTTTATCTAATCTAAAAGCTAGAATAAACGGCTTAATTTCCTTTATGAAATTTTGAAAGTCATCTGCAATAAAAAGGTTTGGCTGTTTATCTTCAATTTTTAAATCTAAAGCGTTCAAATCTTTAAGACCAAACATTTTTATGGCTCTAGAACCACCTGCTCTTGAGGGATAATAAAAAATGGGAAATTTTCTTGTTAAGGTATCTGGTAATTGAATTCTATCACTGAAATATATTTCACTAGCATTTTTTACTATTATATTTTCACCTTGTCTTGCATAAAGGTCTACATCTAAAATTGTTTCTTCGTTTTTTTTGTAATGACCCACTAAGCTTTTATAAAAAACTTGTGCTCCTTTTTCATTTTTTCTATCAGCAAGCTGTTGCGTTTTATTTTTTAAATAATCTATATCTAAATCATTAAAATCTTTTTTAGCTCCCAAAAAAGTTAGCATTCTATCTACTTCTGTTTTATCTAAATCATTATTGATATTGAATAAATAATCATAATCAACTTTAAATGGATTAAACCACTCTTGCTTTTTATTGGTAATAAGGTAATTAGTAATATTAAAGTGCTTAGACAACTTATAATAAATATAATTTACAAAGGGTCTAATAGATTTTACACCATAATGACTGTAGTTCATTTTTTCCGATGAACTATAGGTTTCTGTATAATTTATAAAAATAGATTTCAAAGAAGCATCTAACGACAGCCAACATATAATTTGATTAATATTTATAGTCTCTTTATCAAGAAATTTATTAAAGTTTTTTATACCAAATAAACTATAACTATAGATTGATGTATTATGTACTTTATTCGAATATTGAATGAATTTAGTTTCTATATTTGAACTAATTTTTTCTATAATAGAAAATGGGTTAACCCCTAACCACTTTAAAAACTCTTCAACTTCTTGGATGTTTTTATCCTGTAAGCCCAATACAGAAAGTGTAGTAATTATATTTTCACTTTCATATAGCTCACCAAAGATTTGATTTGATAATTTACCCATCTGAAATTCATCAGATAGTACAAGAGTTTTAATATCAATTATCTCGTTATTTTTATTTAAACAAGGTATTTTGCCATCGTAATCCAAATCGGGATTATCTCCTCTTAATTTATAGTTGAAAAATAACTTCTGATAAAATTCTTTGATTACTATATTTTTATCTGCAGCCGATATTTTGAGGTAATTTTCGGTTTCACTAATTATTTTTTTAATAACTGTTTGCGGCTCAAATGAGTGAACATCTGATATTGTTTCCAGTTTATCTTTTAAGCTTCTTGACTTATGTGTAGCTGTTTGTAGTTTAAGCTGAATTATCAACTCGCTATATAAATCTGAATTTAAAAAACGGATTTTAGAATATGATGGTACTTGTAAATCTTTATTTTCTGTAGTTTTATCAGTATAAACAAAATCTTCTGTTTTTATTGGCTCACCTTTCTCATCAATTAAAACTTCAAATTTTTCGCTTGGATATAACTCTAATAATAAGCTTACTAATTTTGCTCTTTGTTTTATTGTTAATCCAACCACCAATCGTTCAATTATTTCTCTATAATTTTTTGGTTTATTCACATATTGCTGTGGTGTAATTGGTAAATCACAAAATACTATTTGCTCACTATAAAGGTGTTCAAGTTGATTGTCCGCAATAAACTCTGCGATTCTATTTCCTAAATTTTTAGCAATTGATGATGTAACATACTCTCCTGATAAGATTGGATAAACTTTAAATTTTTCCCAATAATTATTTATTAAGTTAGAATAGGGCTCGTAAATATTTAAATCATCATTATTAATGGATTGATACGGCAACCAAGATTTTGTATGTTTTTCTTTTAAATCATCAACCAATTCCAGGTGCAACTGAAATAGTTTTTTTAGTACAAACGGATTTATCTTAGACCTTGTACTGTGGTTTCTATTTTGGTCTAACTCCAAACTAGCGTGAGCAACAAAAGGTAATTCAAACGGAATTTGAGTTTTAAAATAGTTGTATAATACCTTATCACTGAAGGTTAAATTATCATTATAGGCAATTTTAACACTGTATTTCTTTGGTTGACTAGAGTCTTTATCTTCTATTAAGTTTTCATCAACAATACCGTCTGCTCCGATAACATAATATATCTTTCCATTATAATTAATTTCAAATTTATTCTCTGTAATTTTCGTTCTTGAAACAGAAATTGTTTTATTCAAAATGTCGCCTCCAATTTCTATGGTCTCTATATTTTTAAGAAATAAAAGTGTTTTTTCACTTATTGACTTAAGCTGCTCTATAATACTTTCTTCGCTCTCTTTTTTATAGCTAACAGAAATTGTTGTTGTAAAAGCATTTTCATTATTAATGTCTTCAATTTTACAACTATTTAACAATGGTAAAGGATATACATTATGGTTTAATTTACGTTCGTTTCTAATATTAGATAACTCCTGTTCTGAATATCCTATCTTATTTAATAGTATGTCTCTTTTAATTGCTGAATCGAAAATTAAAGCAAACCCATTGCTAATAATTGAAATTTTATTTGCCCAATTAATAATAGACCTAAAACCAAGTCCTTTATTACCTATAAAGTCTGACGATACTTTAGAAGACAAACCAGGATAAAAAATAGAATCGTAACCTTTTACTGCGAATGGCTTATTGCCATCGTTGCTTATTTCTAAAATTTGATTTTTAGTATCTATAAAGATTCTAACCTTAGAAGCTCCTTCATCTTCACAGTTTTGAAACAACTCTAAAAGCTGCCTTCCATTATAACCTTGATTGGTTTGTTTTTCTATATTATGTAAGCTTAAAAGATTTTTGGGGTTTCTTAACTCTGCCCATCTTCTTTCAATAATACGTTGTACCTGCTTTTTTACACTCAAATTCTCCATACCCTAACACACCCTTACCTTACCCGTTACCACACTATTAATTAGACTACTTTGATACCTTTGTAGCTTTTCTACATTTTGAACAACAAAACTTGACCTAATTATCATAATTATAAATTATCTACTTTAAAATACAACAAAGTACCATCTGAATATTTTTTCAAATAGGCAATATTCCTTTCAGGTGATTGAAATCCCTCATCTGCCTCATTGACCAAACCATCTATTACCTTCTTATAAATTCCTATTTTAAAATTTTTCGAAGTTCTAAAGTAACCATGCAAAAAGAAATATGTTACAAAACCATTCAGGAAAGTATTATTCTCTAACAGTAAAGGTTGTTTTACCCAATAAATGGGATTTTGCTCATCTGTAGTGTTGTCTAATTCATAGAATTGGTCATTGTCATTAATTTCAGGCACATTATTCTCCTCTAAAATAGCTTCTACCCTCTTAAAATCCCCAACTAAATAAAACCATGAAGCATAATGTAATTTTTTTAATGGAATATACTCTTTATGTGTTGAACAATCTGTTTCTACAAATGCATAATTAATCGAAGACTTTCTAATCTTTCGTATTTTTTTATTACTGTAGTCATTATTATCCTGAAACCTTAAACTTACAGGGATTTTATAATCAATACAAGGTGGACTATAAACATCATTTATTTGTCCAAAAGCACTTAATAAATCTCTAGTTGCATTACCATTCATATTGCCTTTTGACTCATATAATCCAACTTTTGTTAATGTCGAATTTAATATGACAAAATCGGGTGACTTTCCACCACTTTCAAATCGTATACTAGTTTTTTCTTTAGCTAAATCATAATCTATAAAATAAGGAAATCCCAACCTCTTGGTTACAAAATAAGTATTGATTCCTTGAGCCATTTCACCTATTCGTGTACTTTTAGAGAAATCTCTTAACCGTTTGTATCTTGACTCGCTTAAGGTAAGATTATTGTTATTTAAATCAACAAAATTTAAATGGCTTAATAAAGAAGAAATAATATCAAAATATAACTCTTGATTAGTTAAAGTATAGGTACAGATGGTTCTTGCGGTATAATAAGCCATATCTAATATGTCTAAACTAAAATCCTCCTCTTGTCTTCTTGCCGATTTTAAAAAGGCTGGTGCTTGATATTTAAAAACATCTAAATTAAAAGGCACAAGACCATTTACAGATCTTCGTCTAATTGCATCAATAATTATATGGCCTCTAAACATACCTAACACACCCTAACCTTACCCGTTACCACACTATTGATTAAACTATTTTTATACTCTTGTAGCTTACTTATTTCTTGTTCTTTTAGGTTTATAGCGGTTTCTATTTTAGTCGATGCGGTTTCTATATATTGGGCGATTTCTTTTTGTTCGGAAAGTGGTGCAATAGGAAAACGTAAAGACTTTATTAAATCTTGACTAATATTTGGTTGTCCACCTCCATAACCAAGAGAAATAATTTCTGTCCTAAAAGCTAAAAGAACCTGAAAAAAGTACTCAATAATTAAATTGTTTGGCTTACCGAAAATACAACAAGCTTGATTTGTAGCTGATTTAACACCTAAAATACCAAGTTTCCCAATTGTTGCTCCATACATAGCCATTACTAAACTTCCTTTAGGATAAATTTTTAAACTACTAAAATCTCTAAAAGCTCTTTCTTTTAATGTTCGTTTTGTCTTAAAAACAGTACTATCATTTAAATCTCCTGTTTGTAAAAAATTATACTTACCATCATAGTACCTATTATCCCCAGATGTAGGTGTTGTTCCACTGCCGATTTTATTAAATAAATGCGTAACTTTCTTCACTTCCCAATGCTCCGGAATCTCCCCTATCCACTGCACACCAGAGTCTTTCATATCGACTGCGCTCGATGTGACACCTTTTGTTACCGCTTTGTGTATGAGGATTTGTTTGCGTTCTTTTAATAGGGCTATCTGTTGTTGTTTTATGGCAATAGCCTCATCTATTTTGGTGGTTTTGTCGTCTAAAAAGTCAACAATAAGTTTTTGTTCATTGTAGTTTGGATAGGGAATAATTACATCGCCAAATTTATCAAAATACAAACGCAACCTCATATCCATTATCCCACGAGAATGTTTCTTTAATTCTGAAATACAAGCTGAGTTTCTAAATAAATAATGATAAAAATTACTTTCAATTTTAACTTTAGCTCTAAGAATGTCATAAGCAGGGCTTGTTACTCCATCATAGTCTGAAACACCAATAGCTCCCATCCAAGCTAATAATTTGTTGACGACAACATCTCCTCTTTTTACGAGCCAATAACCATCTGTTGTTGATGCTTTATTTCCCCTTTCTTCTAAATCCTTTCTTGGTTTAACCCCAATATCTGTATATACCGATAATAATTCAAAATCGTTATTCGAGTGAGCAGGTTCAGTTACCAATCTAAAAACATTCTTAACTTTAGTTGCATGCCAATGCTCAGGAATCTCACCCAACCATTCTACACCAGAGTCTTTATAGCTGTCGTAACGCTGTATTTTAGTTTCTACTTCTACCATTTACACCAAGTTTAAAATATCTGCAATTAGACCATCGCTTTGTTGTTCTAGCTCTAAAATATCTGCTGTTACCTCCTCTATACTACGTAAAGGTGTGTGCTTGTAAAAGTATTTGTTAAAGCTAATTTCGTAGCCAATTTTGGTCGCATCTAGGTTTATCCAAGACTCCGCAACGTGTGGTTGTACTTCGCGTTTAAAGTAATTGTGAATGTGGTCTTTTAATGGTACATTTTCGGTATCGCGTAGGTCGCTTTCGGTTTCGTAAGTAATATACTGCCCTGCTTTAGCTGTTGGGTAATACCCAAAATCTGGTAAGTCTACTTCTTTGCAATCTAAATGTTGTAAGAGTTGATTGAGCTTATCGACTGTAAGTTTTACCGTTTTTTTAATCACTTTTTCGGCATCAGCATCGTACCAACTTACCGCGTTTAAAATGGCTTTTTTCTCGCTTGCACCTAGTTTTAGGTTTTGGGCTTTAATTTCGGCATCTAAATCTTCTACAAATACATTAAAGTCGGTATACTCCTTATAGCCAAATACATTTTGTAAGGCTTTGGCAGCTTTAACCAATGCCAAATGTTTGTGCCATGTGTCTTTTTTAGTGAGTTTTGTTTTATTAGCAGACGATAGATTTAGGTCTTGTGCTTCGCACCATTCCAAAATTTGGTCTTTGTATTGTGCTGTATTGCTGTAGATAGCATCGTCAAATTCTTGGTATGCCCATTGCATTGGTTCTAGCAAACGGCTATCAAAACGTAAAGTTTCTACACGCTCGTTGGTAAATTGTGCTTTTAAACGTTTTGGGCGTTCTATAGTGGCTTTGTAATAGCCAAAATCTGTATTCTCAAATACTTGTGCTGCTAAACTCTCTTCGCCTTCACCTTCTTTACGTTCTAAATGGGTATAGCAGTTAACGATTTCAGTAATGTGTTCTACTGTGAGTTCGCAGTTTTTGTTTCCTAAGTTTTTACGCAGTTTTTTATACAAAGCATTGGCATCTATGAGTTGTACTTTGCCTTTACGGTGTTCGGCTTTATTGTTGCTTAAAATCCAGATATAGGTGGTAATGCCGGTGTTGTAAAACAGGTTATTGGGAAGTTGCACAATAGCTTCTAGCCAATCGTTTTCTATAATGTAACGACGTATGTTGCTTTCGCCACCACCAGCATCGCCTGTAAACAAGCTACTACCATTATGTACACTGGCAATACGTGTTCCTGTTGGGCTTTGGTGTAAGGGTTTCATTTTAGAGACCATTTCCATTAAAAACAATAATTGCCCATCGCTAGAACGTGGTACGGCATCTACATCTTCCAACACGCCCCAATAATTTTTGAGTTGAATTTTAAAACGCTCGTCAATAACATCTTTACCATCTTTGATGTATTTCTGCTCACTCGCCCAAGATTTTCCGTAAGGGGGATTAGAAAGCATAAAATCAAAGCTTTTGCCTGCAAATTCATCGGTAGACAAGGTAGAACCTACACGTATGTTGGCAGGGTCGTTGCCCTTAATCATCATATCACTTTTACAAATGGCGTAAGTTTCGTCGTTGATTTCTTTACCGTATAAATACACATCGCCCATAGCACGTATGCTGCCTTCTTCATCTTTGATAAAGTTTTGGCTTTCGGTAAGCATACCTCCACTACCACAAGCTGGGTCGTAAATGGTCATAACTGGTGGCAAATTATCTTTAATGGGGTCGAAGATGATGTGCGTCATTAAATCAATCACCTCACGTGGTGTAAAGTGTTCACCAGCCTCTTCGTTGTTTTCTTCGTTGAATTTTCTAATCAATTCTTCAAACACATAACCCATTCCTAAATTAGATAAAGCAGGTAATTTTCTACCTTCTGGGTCTTCTTTTTCAAAAGGTGTGAGGTTGATGTATGGTGAGGTGAATTTTTCTAATACATCTAACAACACATCTTTATCAGACATTTTTCGTATTTGTGCTCGTAAATTAAATTTTTGAATGATTTCTTTTACGTTTGGACTGAAACCGTTAAGATAATCTTCAAAATTAGCTTGTAGTATTTGTGCGCTGTTGGTAGCTGTATCTTTTAATTGTTGAAGTGTCCATTTACTGGTATTGTAAAACACGTATCCAGAAGCATCACGCAATCCGTTTTCATCCCATTCAGTAAAGCCAGCTTCATCACGTTGAAAGGCTAATTCTTCTAAAACAGCTGTTTTAGTAGGTTCTAAAAGCGCGTCTAAACGACGTAGAACTATCATTGGCAATATAACGTCGCGGTATTTACCACGTACGTAAACGTCTCGCAGGCAATCGTCTGCAATAGACCAGATAAAGGATACTAATTTATTGTGGGTTTGTTTGTTCATTTAGTTCAAAACATTAGTGGGCATATCATGATAAAATATCACAATATACTTACTTCTTTTACGAATAAAAATTGAAATTAATTAAGGGACTCTAAAGATAAAAAAAGCCCTCGGGTTTGCAAGGGCTTTTAAAAACTTTAAGAATCTTCTTTAGTGTTTAATATTGGTGCATAGGAAAGCGAATCTTTAATAAAGTAAACACCAATAAACACAAGACCGATCCACTCAGCCATAAGTAATGTATAGGGATTATCTTCCTTTAATATATAACGTAATAGGTAGTGCAAAATTAGAGCTAAGGCGGTAAGTAAGCCCAGTACTTTACCTAAGCGTTTCAAATTTTGTCTTGCATCAAAAACCATAACTATGATACAACCAACATAAAAAATTAGAGCAGCTGTATAATGTGGTATCTCATAGGTTTTATATTCGAGGTAGATGACAAAAAACAGTGCGATACCAAAAATGATGTTATATCCTTTACCTAAACGATCTGGGTTATCAAAATCATTATGCATAGCACGCGCTTGCTGCTTCGTAAAATGCTGTTGTTTTTGCAATTTTGATTTAAACCGTTGGGATTTAATATGCTGTGCACCGTTAAATATAAATAAGGAACCTGCAAGAGCAAGTAGACTCCCAAACCAATAGCTTTGAGACATATAAGCATAGTCGCTTATACTTGGTCTTAAATCCCATAACACACCATTATCTGCAACAGACAGCACTACTGGGATAAACATTAATACAATGGCCGTGATTCGCTCAGTCTCTGGTAGTTTGTTAACTATTTCATATGTTGCCTTTAACCGTTTATATGTTTTTGGACCTAGTAAACTCATTTTGTTTTATATTATATACCAAGAGCTATGGAGAAATTATTTTTTGTCCCAGCTATGGTTTCTTGAAAAAAATATTGATAGCCAATTTTTAAATTAAACTTACTATCCTCACTGACTTTAAAAACGAAATATGTTTGAAATGAAGTAACATAATCTTTTTCCGTATTAAATAACCTTTGAATAACCTCTTTTTCACCAATGGCTCCTTGTAGCATTGCTGAGACCAACCATTCTCCCTCTGCGTAATTACCTTCTTCATTGTAAAATCCAGCTTCACCATGACCTGTTAAAGTAAAGCCAAAACCACCAGAACCAACTACCTCTAAATCATAATCATTGGTATCAGTATTTTGAACATTAATACCTCTAGCATCTGCATAAAAACCAAGTAAAAATTGCTCTTTATATTTTTTATTGCCACTTAAATTCCAAGATGGCATTATACGCAATGTTACAGGGGCTGCTTCATAATCTAAAACATCAAGTGCACTAGAACCACTAATTGAATCATAACTTGTAGAAAGTTTAGAAATGACCATCATTGGAATTTGATAACTCCAATTTTTTGGTTGAGATTTCACAGGAGTCATAATACCAATATTATAAAATAATACCTGAGAACTAATGGATGCCCTATTGTCCGCTTTGTCTAATATTGTGAGTGCCAAGGAATTATTTTTAAAAAAACCGATTGAGTTTTTTGTTTCCTCTTTTTTATTTTCCTGCACTATGTTTTCATAAGTTCTTTCGGTATTGAACGTATCGTCTTTATTCGAAACAGAAAAGTCTTGACGCTCCGCTTTTATTCTTTTTTCTATATCATACATAACATAGGTATCACCTTTTTTTTCGACTAAAGATGGCCTTTTAACTAAAGTAGTAAAAGGTGCTTGTGCGATTAAATAACTTGTTGTTAGAAAACATAAAAAAGTAAATACAAATAGTTTTGATTTCATAATCCGTATAGTTTAGTTGGTTAATACTCAAATGTAAAAGCTTCCGCAATAGCACACCATACCCAATAAAGGGTATATTACTATCGATGCGGTCAACAACGAATTATGTAATTAGTTACCACTAAGGAAACGGTACTTAGGGAATTGACAATAAGTTAGTTATTATTATAAAGCACTGATTACAAATTAGATAAACAGCTTAAAAACTCTATAAAATGTTAAAAAGATAGTTTAGCAAAATAGATTACCGGTAACTCACACGCTTGCGAATACCACCACTGGCACGATGAATAATAACATCGGCATTATAGCGCTTGGCCAACGTTTTGGCTTTACGGATGGCGGTGCCTTGTTTACGATGCTTAGATGTCACACGCGCATTGCCTTCGCGACGTACAGCCCAGCCGTCTTCATAAGGCACTACATGTTGATGCCAGGTACGCTTGGGTGTGCTGTGATACCCTAAAGCTTTTAGAATAGCGTTTAATAATTGCTGAATAGCATCGGTTAGGGAATTTTGCTTAGACATTGTGAGTATGAGCTATAAAAGTAAATATAGTAAATAAAACCATACAAAAAATACCCTCATTGTGAGGCGTCATTGCGAGAGAGGAACGAACGACGCAATCTAAAAATCTAACAATCTAAAAACCCACGCGTCCAGAACCCTACTTCTTACGACTACGATCGGTATTACAACGTCTACAACGCGATAAATACGTCATAGACAACTCGTACACTCCATCGGTACGACCTATATTAGACGTATTCTTATCATACGAAAAGCCAAAACGGAACGTATCATACTCAAAACCTACAAACGCATTTACAGACGTTAACAGATGTGCATTGCCATCATTACGTGCGGGATTGGTTACTGCCGTAAGCCCTAACAAAATAGCATCGAGCTGAAAGATAGTACCGATATCCAAACGGTTATAAGGCCCTTGCACCATAAGATTCGTCGTCATCATAATGGTATTTTCGTATAAGAACGGAAACCTAACATTACCATGAAACGAATAGAAAATATCTAACGGCAGTTTTTCTCCTTCAACAATAGAAATATTAGGACGGTTAAGGTGACGTACCGAACCACCTACCCAATAACTGATATCATTAAAGGTTTGCTTTTCTACCAAAAAGCCTGCATTAATGTCTAAAAAGTAAATAGTATTCAATCGGCTCGCCAAAGGATCTACCGATACCGGATTAATAATTCCCGAACCGATATTAATCTGATCGGCTAACGTAAGGTTTCTAAAACGGTTGCTCTTGTTGCCTACCCCAACTTCTACCGCAGGTCTAAAGTACCAGCCATTATTGAGATTAATACGGTGGGCATAATTCAAGTTAACCTGTGCATAGTTGTAATTGTTAAACGATTCATACTGCCAAACGGCATTGAGCCCAATACCAAAGCCCAGACTTGGACCATAATCATAAGACTTATTTACATAAGCATATTGGGTATGGATCTGCAAATCGAGATTAGGCCATTGCACACGACTTAGCAGACCGGCTGCAATACGCTCGTTGTCTTCAAAGCCTGAGAATGCAGGGTTTAAAGTTTCTTGTATGTAGTTGGATTGCGTAAATACCGGATCTTGTGCCTGAGCAATACAGCAACTTATAAATACAACTATGGTAAATATGGGTCTTAAGGTCATAAGGTTTATTTTATAAATACAAATGCGCCTTGGGCGGTGATCGTTTTTCCGTAAAATGTCTTGGCGCTAAAGGTGTAATAGTAATTACCGTTCTCGGCAAGTTCGTCGTTGATCTTTCCGTTCCAACCTGTAAAATTTTCATCGTCTTCGGTATAGATAAGACTACCCCAAGTATCATAGATATTTAGTTCTAAGCTGTTGAGGCCTTCGTATACAGGACCAAAGAAATCGTTAATACCGTCTTCATTTGGCGTAAAGGCATCTGGCATGATTAACTTATAACCTTCTTCAACATACAAGGTAATGACATTCTCATACACACAACCAAACGGATAAGTTACCGTTTGCGTCACCACATAAGAACCAACAGCACTGTAAGTATGGGTCGGACTCTCTTCACCCGAGAAATTACCATCACCAAAATCCCATAAAACACTAAGGTAATCTCCTGTAGCTAGGTTGGTAAACGTTATAGGGTCTTCAATAGAATACACTCCAAAATTGCTAAACCCAAAGGAAGAGACATCAAAATCAGGATCACCCAACACTGGGATATCCACGTTGAGACTATAGTTGGTCGTACAGCCTTGGGCATCGGTAACTTCAAGCAGTACCAAACCATCTTCATCGGTAGTCATTAATTCGTTATTAGTACCACTTACGGTACCGCTAGACCAGTTATACGTAAATGGTGGCACTCCTCCACTGGCCATAGCCACAAAGGTCTGGTTTACAGTTTTGGTATCACAATCCACTTCAGATTGGGTATCCACATCTAAAGTCAAGGGTTCAAAACGGTTAACATCCCAACTGCCTTCAATACTACAGCCGTTGGCATCAGTAACGGTCACAACATAGGTATTAGGTGGAATGGCTGTTAAATCTTCGGTAGTCGCTCCATTAGACCAGGACACCGAGAACGGAGGTGTTCCTCCTTGAATTAATAAGTTAATAGCACCACTATTGGTATCATCACAATCTAAAGCATCTGTAACGTTAGCCGACAATTGTAATGGTAAAATATTAAATATGGTAAAACTCTCTTGAATCACACAAGGTGTGCCATCGGTAATAGTTACACTATACGTACCAGGTGCTAAGTTATTACGCTCTACTCCTGCCGAAGCATCATCATCCCAAACGACAGTTATTGGGTCTAGTCCACCTTGAAAATTAAGGACGATACTGGCATCATCCTCACCTGCACAGGATAGCTGCGTCACTACAGGATCAATAAGGAATATAGGCGCTTCATCAATGACAATTGGAAACGCACGCACGCAATTTTCAGCATCGGTAATGGTTATGGTGTACGTTCCAGCTGAAAGGTTAAACTGGCTCATCCCGGATCCAAAGTTACTCCAAGCCACAATATAAGGTGCAACACCTCCCGATATGTTATTAATGGTTATAGAGGCATCATTATCCCCATAACATTCTATTTCAGTAGTCGTCACATCAATAGTGATTTGATCATTCTGAAGGATATCGACACTCAAAGTATCCGTACACCCTGAAGTATCCGTTACGGTCAACACATAAGCTCCAGCAAATAAGTTGGTGATATCTGCGGTAGCACTTGTAAAACCATTAGGACCCGTCCAGCTATAGGTATAACCAGGTCGACCACCAACGGTGGAAACCGTAAAAGCTCCTGTGGCATCACCAAAACAAATAACATCGGTCTGACTTTGTAAATTGACCTCTAACAATGGTGGCTCTATAATTACGAAAGTGGAACTAATAGGCCCACAATTATTTGCGTCGGTTACGGTGATTTCGTACGTACCTGGTTCTAAATTATCAAGGTCTTCATCATTTGAAAACGGATTCCCATTGCGCGTCCAGCTATAGGCATAAGGTTCAGTACCTCCGCTTATATCTATAGAAATTTCCCCATCATTGGCACCGAAACATGAAATGGTATCTGGGTCGAAATTAACAGCACTAAATACAAGTTCGTCAGGTTCGGTTATGGTAAAGGTGTCGTTATACGGACAACCTCCATCATCCAGTATATCTAACGTATACGTACCGGCTTCTAAATTTGAAATCGTGGTCGCACTACTCACAAAACCATTAGGTCCTGCCCAGCTCACTTGATACGCATCTCCTGTTGTAAAAGGAATACCTCCTGTTATCGTAATAGCAATAGAGGCATCATCAGAATTAAAACAACTGTTATTATCTACAGTAGAAGCAACACTAATAGACGGATTAACCGTAACGACAACTTCAAAATCAGCTCCAACACAGCCATTAGTATCTGGCGTCACAGTATAAGTCACCGTTGCTGGGTTAATGGTTGTATTTTCTAAAAACTGAGAGATCGTAGCACTTGGTGTCGCTTGCGCGGCTGCTCCTGTAATACTACCTGCTGGATTCACTACCGGATTAGACCAGGTATATGTTGTCCCTACAGGAACCACATTACCCGCAATGCTTTCTGGTAAAAATTCAAACGTATTGCCACTACAAATCAATACAGTACCATCTGTAATGCTTGGAGTAGTATTCACAATGATCTCGGCTGCATTTGAAATTATCTCAGAACAACCTCCGGTATTAAATGTAATGACGACATAGTAATAGGTTGTGCCTACAGTATCCACTAAAGGCTGGTAAGTATCTGTAGTAGCACCAGCAATTGGTGTGCCTGTAGTTGTATCATTTACTGTATTTTGGTACCACTGGTAGCTTGGTGTTCCTGTGCCATTAGTATAAGACACACTTAATGCCGCTGTGGTTTCACCCAAACACAACTCATCCGAAAGTGGCTGGGTATTAAATTGAGCGGCTGCGGTGACCTCAACTGTAGCAACAGAACTCGTAACTTCACAACCTGATACATCTTGCGTTACAATGCAGTAATAATAAAACGTACCCACCACATCCGAAGGTGGTGTATAGGTTGCTGTTGTAGCACCTGCTATTGGTGTTCCTGATGTGGTATCATTTATAGTGTTCACATACCATTGGTAAGTTATGTTTCCTAATCCACCAGAAACTGTAACATCTAAAGCATTTACCGCACTATTCTGACACACACTTTGCATTCCAAAATCAGGACTCGTAATCTCGGGATCATCAACAACAATAACCTCAGCAACTGCACTTACCAATCCTGAACAGCCACTGCCTGTAAAACTGATGTCCACATAATAATAAAACGTACCAGAAGTCGTAAAAACAGCTGGAGTATAACTGGCAGATGTAGCACCTGCTATAGCCGTACCTCCTGTGTTGGTATTAGTGGTATTGCTATACCATTGGTAACTCACAGTACCTGCACCGCCTGTAATGTTTACAAAAAGTGCTTCTGACGTTCCGCCAGTACAAATAGATTGTGTAGGTATGGGCTCAATATCAATTTGTGCCACGTCCTCCACAGTAATTTCAGCAGTATCAGATATAATCTCATTACAATCTCCCGTTGTAAAAGTGATAACCACATAATAGTATAAAGTACCTAAACTATCTGTTGGTGGTGTGTAGGTTGCTCCTGTTGCACTAGCAATGGCAGTACCTGTTGTGGTATCATCAACGGTATTTACATACCATTGGTAACTTGGTGTACCTGTACCTTGGTAACTTACCATTAAATCATTTGGAGTACCATTAAGACAGATGTCTTCGGGTAGCGGTTGTACATCTATAAAAGGTGCAGGCTCTACGGTTATGGTAAACGTTTCTGATGGCCCAACACAACCATTAATATCTGGTGTTACGGTATACACAAGGTCAATCGGTGTTCCCAAAGTATTGATGAGCGTTTGTACAGGAATTGTATCTCCAGTTCCATTAGGAACATAACCTGTAAGACCTGCAGGATTATTAGACGTCCATGTGTAAGTGGTAGTCGCATTATCAGACGTAAGTACTATGGCAGTACTGTCGTTACCAGAACATAAGATTTGATCAAAGTCGGTATTGGTAATCGTTGGGCTTTCATTCACTGAAAAATCTTCAGTTACCGTAGCCGTTCCACAAGCATTAGTTACACTAAACGTCACGGTATAATCTCCTGGAGTAGTATAGCTAATAGCTCCTGGATCTAATTGATTGGATGTTGCTGGTGTTCCACCCGGAAACGACCAACTATAGGTTATAGTATCTGTAGCAGGTGCACACGTAGTAACCGTAGCCGTAGGATTAAAACTGGCTGTACCACAGGAATCGGCTATAGGATTAATACTTGCCGCTGGTGGGCGCTTTACATTTAGTTGTTGGGTTGTTGTAAAATCACCACAAGAATTGGTAATCGTCATACTTATGATATAAACTCCCGCATTTAAAAACTGAAATGAAGGGTTTTCTGAAGTCTCATCTGTATTATTGGTAAAGCCCCAAGATGCTGATGTACCGCAATAATCCGCCGCATAAGTGACGTCCCAAAAGTAGGTTTCCCCACCACAAGATTGTGATAAATCGGTTGTATTAGTAGCGGCAACATCAAAAGGAATACAACCATCGTTACTATCTAAAGAAAAGTCAGCAACCAAATCGGGTTCTATACAAATGGTCTTAACCACAGGCTCTGCTAAACCACAAAAATTTTCCTCGGTTAAAGTCACAGTGTAAGTTCCTGGTGACGTATACGTATGTGTTGGGTTTTCTAAATTAGATGTGGTACCATCACCAAAATCCCAGTTATGCAATGCTTGTGTAACACAATTAGGGCCAAAACCTCCTTCTGTAAGATTGGTAAATTGTACGGCTGTATTAACACAACTCGGGCTTTCAAACTCAAAATCCACTTCAGGCTGTGCCAAAATTATAATGGGTCCGGCTGTCAGTACAGTTTGTCCACATGAGGTAGCAATTATTAAAGTAATTGTGTAATTAGGGTCTGGACAATTTGATTCGGTATATTCATGTGGAATTGGAAATGGATCTGCCAATTCAGGATTATTAGGATCATAATTGGCTACTGCGGCAATTAAATCATCTTGGGTATATGTCGCTTGTGTGCCATCACCATAGTCCACAAAATACGTTGTATCTGGTGGATTAGGGCCCCAAGACCCAATAGCAAACGCAAGTTCATTAGCTGGTAAACATAAATTTACAGTGTTACCTGGGCTTATAATAGCTCCAATAGGATTACTTGAGTTTTTTACTAAAATGGTTTCTGTAGCATTACATCCACTATCTCCATACCCTGTAATCACCATGTTGAAGGATCCTAAGTTTGCATAGGTATGTGTTAATGGAAATGTAACGTTAGTTTCCGATGTACCATCACCCCAATCTATATCATAAGATGTTATACAGGCAGTAGATGTGGAAGTATTACCAACATTAATAGTATAGGCAGGGTCTACAGTATTATTACCACAATTATCAAAAGGCGGTGTAAACTGAGCATCTAAATCTTCAAAACTCAAATCCGGACGCTGTTCTACATTTACCGCTTGTGAAACAGTCGCTGTACAGCCATTAACATCTGTTACTTCTAATGTTGCCGTATAGTTAGAAAACCCACAACCAAACGCATCGTAGATATGTAAAGGGTCTTCATCAGTTGAACTATTACCATCTCCAAAGGCCCAGTTATAAGTAAAAGGCCCATTACCAGAGGCTGTAGCATTAAAATTAACACCATCGGCAGAGCAATCTCCGTTATTAAAAGTAAAACTTACCGTTGGCGGGTTGGCTACGGTAACAGTAGCCGTACCACTTACGGTTTCAGTAGCGTTGTTATCATCTGTAACAGAAACTAATGCATAAATGTAAGTACCTGCTGTACCTGTATTAACTGGAAGAGTCGCAGAATCATTTGTACCCGTACTCGATATCGTCTGATTGGCACCTCCATTTAAAGTGTAAGTAAATGTATAGGGCGCATCACCACCAGAACCTGTAAATGTTATGACAGGTTGAGGTGTCTCGTTAAGACATACGGTGGTCGTACCAGAAATACTTGCCGTAGGTGGCAATACGACTTCAGATTTGGGCTGATCCGTTATAAATGTAGATATATTATAAGCGGCAGCTATACCTATACATAAATAAAAAAACAATGCAAAGGCATGACGTTTATGATACTTCATAATTGATTAATAGCTAATTAACAAAGGTTAAAGTAGAAAAAATTCTAAAAGAAAATGTATCTGTAAGGTTATTTTTCGTTTAGATCGCTATAATTTCTATAAACAGTAACCCTTTAAAGCTAAATTAGTTATGAAATCACAAGGAAACTATACCCAATAAAGGGTATATATAAAAAAACCCTTTGATTGCATATGATATTTAGAAAAGGCTATATATCTAGCCGGTCATAAACCAAGGATTTGTAGCTTTCACCTATAGGAATACGCTCTCCATCAATTATAATTCGGTTTTTTTGTATGGAATTGATTTTGTTGATATTAACCACAAAAGAACGGTGCACTCTAATAAAGGAAGTCTCTGGTAGTTTGGCCTGTATATCTTTAAAATTCATTAAGGTGAGTACTGACTTGTTAGTGCCATTATGAATTTTTAAATAATCCTTAAGCCCTTGAATATAAGTGATATCCTTTATTTCCAACTTGATGTTTTCATACTCAGACTTTACAAAAATAAAATCATCTTTTGTATTAGACTCAAGACCCATACTACCTGCTGAAGAAACATTGAAAGATGTTTGCATATCATTAAGCTTTATCATCTCCTTCACCCGATTTACTGCTTTTATAAAACGAGGGAAAGGAATAGGTTTTACCAAATAATCCACGGCATTGAGATCAAACCCTTCTAAAGCATATTGCGGATATGCAGTGGTAAAAATGAAGTATGGTACTTTTCCTTCCAAGGATTTTACCAAATCAATACCATTGATGTTTGGCATTTCAATATCAGAAAACACCAAGTGTATACGTTGACTATTAATAAACTCTAGGGCCTCAATAGCATTTGTAAAAGTTTTAATAACATCTACACCGCCTAATGCTTTACAATAAGATTCTATAACGTCTATTGCTAAAGGTTCATCATCAATTATTATACATTTCATTGTCTATTAAGGTTTAAAGTTAGGTTGACTTCATAATAGTCTTGGTTAGAATCTATGGTTAGGCTATGGTGTTCATCATAAAGATACTGCAATTGATTCTTTATGTTTTCTAATCCAATACCTGAGTTTTCTTTGTCTTCTTTATGTATACCGACATTATTCTTAACATAAAAATGCAATTGATTCTCAATGATAGTAATCTTAATGTCTATAAAAGTCTTCCCTTTATAATCCGTTCCATATTTAAAAGCGTTTTCTATAAAAGTAATCAGTATCAATGGATAAATCTTTAAGCCTTTAGAATTACCGTGAATATTAATTTTTACATCTTCACTGTTTTTAATTCTAAGCCGTTGAAGTGAAATATAATTTTGAATATAGTCCAGTTCTTTTTCCAAAGGCACTTCCTTGTCATTAGCTTCATACAACATATAGCGCATCAATTCAGAAAGGGTAATCACAGCTTCTGGCGCATCATCCGATTTACGTCTTACTAAAGAGTAAATACTATTTAGAGAATTAAATAAAAAATGTGGGTTTAATTGATTTCGTAAGTATTGAAGTCGCATATCGGTCTTCTCATGCTCCATGGCTCTTGACTTACGCTCGCGTTTGTAAAAATCTATTATCAAGGCATAGATACCACCCAATAAATAAACCGTTAATGAAAAAGCAACAGGTACTACATAACGCATGTCTATCATAGGCTTTGGGCCATCTGGTGGTTCACGAAAAGGCAACCCTTGTCTGTAATCTAAAAAATCAAAAACCAATGCTTCTGTAAAGTAGTTATAGACAAACAAAAACAGAAAAGACACCAAAATGTATAATGCCAGTTTCCGTTTTAAGAGCAACAACGGCACAAACAAAAGGTAATTGGCGTAAAACAAAACAGGTCGTAAAAGTTGCTTTACAAGCAAGTTATTAGGAATGATACCTAAATCGACATATATAATGAGCAATGGAAATATGCTAACGCCTACCCACACCACAATATGAATAATAATAATCTTACTCTGAAGTTTTTTCACAACTCAATTTTGACAAAACTAGTATTTTATAGAGGCTGAAAAGCGATTTTGTATATAATTAACTCTTCTTTAGTAATTAAGGGCAGTTGTTGGTTCTGTAACTTCGTAACCACCAACTGAGCAACCTGTTCGGCATCCTTTTGCGATGCAAACCGTTGTTTACCATGTACTGCAGGTACATAGCTTTGTTTTATATATAAATCACCATCTCTATAAACTTTATAAAGCCAGTCTCCTTCCTCTTTTTCAACTTTAACACTATAGGTAATTTTGGTTTGCGCGTCTATTGAGGATTGAGAGTTGTCTAATGCTATTAGGTAATTATAGGTTAATAGGATTAGGCCAAGAATTACAACTAAACCTATAATTTTTTTAGGATTCTTTTTCATGAAAATAACTTTTAAAAATTTAGATAGATAGTGCCGAGGGCAAAACAAAAACCAAAGCTCTGCCGCTCAAACACTACCACCCGCTATTAACCAGCCTCATTTTAGGTTAATAACTATCAATCAAATCAAAATTAAAACTAACCATTAATTATCATCGTCATCTTGTTCGGCATTAGGATAAAATTCCATGAAGTCATCAAGATAAAGTGTACCATTTCTACCAAGGCCAACAAAAGCTCTAGAACCATTACCAAATGCTATAGCATCACGTCTGGCATAGAGTTCAAATGCGGTCTTCTCTTCCCATTCTTCTGTAGTAGGATCATATTCATAAACACTAGATTGGCTACCTGAATAATCTCCACAAGCCACATAGCCCTTACCATCTATAGTAAATGCCACAGCATTAGAACGTATCACATAGTCATCATCGTCATCATCGACATCAACCAAAGCCGTCCAGGTTTCGGTATCTAAATCAAACTTCCAAAAATCTTCTTCATAAATACCGTTACTAACACCTGTTACTAAATAAACCTCATTGCCAATGGTAAATGTGGTACCCTCTCTTCGTTTATCTCCTCCAAAACCAAAAATCTCTTCCCACGTATCACTACTTGGATCATATCTCCAAAAATCCTTTTTATCGCTACCATCATAACCTGTACCAACGTACCCATATGTATCGGATCCAAAGCCAACAGCTCCATAACGTGCAGAACCACCAAAATCAGCTATAGCTTCCCACGTATTAGTTGTTGGGTTGTATTTATAAAAATCCCCTAACTCTTCGTTGTTGTCTCCATTATACCCTGTTCCCATATAACCTTCATCTCCTATGGTAAATGTGGTTGCAGAACTACGCACAATTCCTGGGAAATCTGCTAATTGTTGCCATGAGTTGGTATCGATATCATAACTCCAAAAGTCATTATAATAATCATCACCATCATAACCTGTTCCCATATAGCCTATATTACCAATAGTAAAAGCAGCCGAACTACTACGGGCTTCTTCATTAAAAGTGGACATCTTTACCCAGTTACCATCCAGTTCAGAACTGCCATCATCGTCATTACAACTATTAAAGGTCACAAATACAGCTATTAAAAGCCCTAATGATAGCCAGTGTTGGTTGTTTGTTATTTTCATCATTTTACTTGTTATTATTTATATTAAAATTTAATCCGAAACCTACCATAAAGCCATTGTCAGCTTCAAAGTCATACACAGTAGTATCTGTATTTATAGTGTTGATGGTCATAGAAGTTGAAGTGGAATACCCAACTTTAAAAAACGAAGACCAGTTATTATCAAAATCAAAATGGTATCTTAAGCTAAACTGCAAGGCTGTATATTCCAAATAAGTATCAGCTACAGAAGATTCAATACTATTTTCATATAGAGATGCATTGTGTACGGTATATAGAGATTGTGGAGCTATTGTAAAATCAAACCTACTCTGGGTATTTAAGGTATAGTATACAGCGGTTTCTGGGAAACCTAGCTTATAGCTCAACTTGTCATTTATGGTATTAAAATAGCTTAGTGTTGGATACAGTTGTGGAGAACCCAAAGCTGTACCATAAGCCAAACCAACAGAAAAGTATGATGGTTTAGACACGTCACCTAGTATTCGCTTTACAGCAATTTGAGAGGCTAAAACAACCGTATTACTGTGTAATGAAGTGGCAAAGGTAGAGGTTATCAGTGGCGAAAATTCGATACCAAAAGACCATTGATCATTAATGGCATGTTTGTAATTCATCAATAAGTTGATACGATGAAAATCCCCATAAGCCATAATCTCAGGCGACCATGAATAGTCACTACTATTCATTAGAGTATAAGTGTAAGCAGCTCCTACTCCTACCTCTCCTTTGGGTACTGTAAACTTGGTACGAAATTCTAATGTCTTAGCATCGAGGTCTACAGAATTTAACCCTGGATACAAATCGTATACAAAATCAAAAGAGGTCTTTTGCTTTCGCTCTGTTTCCAAATCTTGTCCTGCAACTACATTAACCATAGCGTTGACAATTATAATATGTAATAGAATTTTCTTCATCGTTGGCGAACATACTACCTAATCCGAATTGAAGTAATATGAAATAGACTGACCCGTTTTTTTTATAGACCAATACGATGTTTTAATCTACAAATACTCCAGAAAAAACTAATCGGTAAAATCTTAGGGTTTGTAGAGCAATCCTAAAGGCTCGTCTATTTCACTTTTATAAGCTCCCATTGTTATGTTGATTTGCTGAAATTCTTATAAGTATGCTCAAAAAACAGCTTTCATTTATAATCCTTTTAGGTTGCGCTTTAGTGGTCCTTAATTGCAATTCCGAGGAAATTTCATCACTATCTGTAGGGGAAGATTTTACCAGCACAAACATTAGGGTACTATCTATAGACACCTTCGCTGTAGAACTTTCTACAATGAAGTTTGATTCTTTGGTGACCTCCAGTCAAGGACGATTGTTACTTGGAAGATACAACGATGATTATATAGGCACAGTAAAAGCATCCACCTATTTAAGAGTCCACCCAACAAATTACTATATGGATGATGATGCTGTATTAGACAGCATTGGTTTGGTGTTAGGATACGACCAATACGTTTACAACGATACAACCCAGACCTCAACAATTAGTGTACATAAGCTAGAAGAAAAATTAGATTCAGAAAGTGGATACTTATACAACACCAGTCATTTTAACTATGAAACCAATAGCCTTGGTAGCCTTACGTTTGAAGCAGAACCTAGTACAGATTCTCTATACGTGGGTTTAGACTATAATTTTGGATTAGAAATATTCAATGATATTAAAGAAAATATCATTACCGATGAAGAGTCCTTGTATCAAAAACTAAAAGGGTTTTACATACAACCAGGAGATAACGATAATAGTGCTGTCGTGGGCTTTGGGTCTTCAGATGTTTATCTGCGCTTCTTCTATTCCATACCAGATGAGCTCGAAAATACCGCCTACACTTACGATTTTTATATGGATTCAGAAAGTACAGCCTATTATAATAAAATTGAAAGCGATGTTTCAGGGCTTACATTAGAAGATATTACATCACAAGAATATAACCTAGCAAGTACCAATAGCAACAACATAAGTTACAATCAGTCTGGTGTTGGGTATATAACCCGAATACAGTTTCCCACAATAAAAAACATCTATGACATTAATGATGAGGGTACCATTCTGGAAGCAACCTTGTACATCGAACCTGTTGTATCTTCCTACTCAGAGACACAAGCCGTTCCGGACGAACTATCGTTATATACTGTAGACCAAAATAACAATTTGTCTTCGCAGGTTAGTAGTAGTTCAGACTATATATACGCATACTTAGAAACAGAAAATTCTGAGTATAACAATCAGGTATACACAATGTCGGTTTTAGAATACATAGATAGTAAACTTACCGAAGAACCAGAGATTGATAATGCCCTTATAATGCTCCCATCAGATTACAATAGTACTATTAACAAACTCCTGCTCAATGATCCTCAAGCGTCAAACTTTAAAACAAAACTCGTTATCACTTATGCGATTTATGAAAAAAATTAAAAGGAGCAGCCTTGTAATCGGTCTTGTTTTTAGTGTGTCGCTAAACAGCCAAACCAATAATCTTACATCAAGTCCGTATTCGTTATTTGGTTTAGGTGTAGAAAGTTCCATAAGTACAGGTCGTAACAGCGCAATGGGAAACTCAGGTATTGCCTTAGATGCTGCTAACGGATTTAACCTATACAATCCAGCTGCATTTGCGTCTATGGCAGAAGATAATTTTGTACTAGAATTTGGAGTTACAGCAGAAATGATGAACATATCCAATGCAGATGTAAACGAATCTAGAAACACCTACAACTTTTCTAACATCTCAATAGGCTATAGCAGAGAAAAATATGGTGTAGGACTAACATTAAACCCAGCAACCAATATAGGCTATGAGCTTATTGGTTTAGAAAACAATATTGAAGGTAGCAATGAAACTTTCTCTACCAATATTACGGGCTCTGGTGGTATTAACGAAATCCGTTTAGACTACGGGTACAAATTAACAGACAATCTTAATCTTGGCGCAAAGTTCTCATACCTGTTTGGTAAAGTTGAAGAAACCGAATACATCATTGCAGCGTCCAACTATCTCGAAATATATGAAGAGAGCTTTTATAGCGGAGCAAGATTTGGTTTGGGTGCGCAATATAAGCTGTTAGACAACCATAATTTTGGTGTCACTTTAGATTTTCCTACAAGCTTGGGAGCCACAAAAAACAGCTTGGTAATAAAGTATAATTTAGAAGCATCTAGCACATTAGAAGACACCACAGATGAAAGAATAAATAGTTTTGATTTACCATTACAGCTAGGGTTTGGATATAGTGCTAAATTCAACAATTTACTGTTTACAACAGACTACAATAAAAGATTTTGGTCCAGTACAAATCAAACAGATGCCATAGGTGATTATGTAGACCAGGATATTTTCAGTTTAGGAGCGTCTTATAAAATAAACCCACAAAGTCGCAAATATTTTGAGCGCGTAGACTACCGAATAGGATTTAACTACAATACTGGGTATTTAAAAATAGACGATACAAAAATAGATAGTTTCAACACGTCCTTAGGACTTGGGCTTCCTTTGGGAAGAAGCTCTACCCTTAACTTCTCATATACGTATAGCAACCGAGGAACTACAGAAGATATTCTGGTACAAGAGCGTTCCAATATGTTCAATATCAACCTAACACTATCAGATCTGTGGTTCCAAAAAAGAAAGTACAACTAAATCTCCTTACACCTTGCTGAGCAATCAAGTTGTAATTCGGGTCACACCCGTATCTCCTTCGGGTCTCCTCCGGCTTTCCTTCGGGTCTCCTTCGGGTGTACTTCGGGTAAGGCGGCGTTTTTTCTTACATTAACTTAAACAAATAAAAAGGGCTTTACTAGTGCTCTACTATGCAAATTCAATAAAAACTAGGGGCACAACCTTCATATCAATTTAACATCTAAAAATCGTACCTTTGCAACTTTGCTAGAATTAAAGAAGAAGCGATAACCATCTATGAGCCATTTCGACGAGTCTATTGAAGTAAAAGGTGCACGAGTACACAACCTAAAAAACATCGATATCACTATACCAAGAGAAAAGCTGGTTGTAATTACCGGGCTTTCAGGTAGTGGAAAATCGTCCTTAGCCTTCGATACCATTTATGCCGAAGGGCAACGTAGATACATCGAAACCTTCTCTGCTTATGCGCGCCAATTCCTAGGAAGTTTAGAACGACCAGATGTAGATAAGATTGATGGACTCTCTCCTGTGATTGCTATTGAGCAAAAAACCACGAGCAAATCACCACGTTCTACAGTAGGTACCATAACTGAGATTTATGATTTCTTACGCCTGCTCTATGCAAGAGCTGCAGATGCTTACAGCTATGAAACAGGTGAAAAAATGGTCAGCTATAGCGATGAGCAGATTAAAGACTTAATACTAGAGTCTTACAATGGCAAACGTATCAATATCCTATCACCTGTAATTCGTTCGCGTAAAGGACACTACCGCGAACTTTTTGAGCAAATTGCCAAGCAAGGTTTTGTAAAAGTACGTACCGATGGTGAGATTGTAGACCTTGAAAAAGGCATGAAACTAGATCGCTACAAAACCCATGATATAGAAATCGTTATAGACCGTCTAAAGATAGATAACACCCAAGACAACGAAAAGCGCCTCATGGAGTCCATCAATACAGCCATGTATCATGGAGAGGATGTATTAATGGTCATAGACCAAGACACTAATGAGCCGCGTTATTTCAGCCGAAACTTAATGTGCCCTTCATCTGGTATATCGTATCCTAACCCTGAGCCTAATAACTTTTCCTTTAACTCACCAAAAGGAGCTTGCCCTAATTGTAATGGTATTGGTGAACTCTACGTCGTAAACGAAAGGAAATTAGTCCCAGATGAAACGCTATCTATAAAAAACGGTGCTCTAGCACCTCATGGTCCTGAGAAAAAAAGCTGGATTTTCAAACAGTTTCATACCATAGCACAACGTTTTGATTTTACCTTAAACGACCCTTGGAAAGATATTCCTGAGGAAGCTAAACAAATGATCTTATATGGTGGTAAGGATAAATTTGCTGTAGAAAGCAAACTTCTTGGAGTTACTAGAGATTATAATATAGATTTTGAAGGCGTAGCCAGTTTTATTGAAAATCAGTATAAATCAGATTCTACATCATTAGTGCGTTGGGCTAAAGAGTACATGGATAAGGTAGAATGTGATGTCTGTGAAGGCTCTCGTCTACGTAAAGAATCACTCTACTTTAAGGTTGATGGTAAAAGTATCGCTGACCTTGTAAAAATGGATGTTGTGGAATTAGCCGAATGGCTACAAGGTTTAGAAAACAGACTCTCAGAAACACAACGCAAGATTTCTGAAGAAATCATTAAAGAAATTAAAGCGCGTACACAGTTTTTATTAGATGTAGGCCTAACCTATTTAACTCTAAATCGCAGTTCTAAATCACTTTCTGGTGGAGAAGCACAGCGTATTCGTTTGGCGACTCAAATAGGCTCCCAATTGGTTGGCGTTTTATATATATTAGATGAACCTAGTATTGGATTGCACCAACGCGATAATGAAAAACTTATTAATTCGTTAGAATCTCTAAGAGATGTAGGAAACTCTGTTATTGTTGTAGAGCACGATAAAGATATGATAGAACGTGCTGACCATGTCATAGACATTGGCCCTTTTGCCGGAAAGCATGGTGGCGAGATTATTAGTGAAGGAACTCCTAAAGAACTACTATCCCACAACACCTTAACGGCTGACTATCTAAGTGGTAAAAAAGAAATTGAAATCCCAAAAGAACGTCGTAAAGGCAATGGAAATAAGCTAGTTCTAAAGGGCTGTACTGGTAACAACCTAAAGAATGTAGACGTTGAGTTTCCTCTTGGTAAAATGATTGGTGTTACTGGTGTTTCAGGTAGTGGTAAGTCTACCTTAATTAATGAAACCCTCTACCCTATTTTAAACGCACATTTCTTCAATGGAGTTAAAAAACCAATGCCATACAAAAGCATTAAAGGTTTAGAACATATCGATAAAGTTATAGATATTAATCAATCGCCAATCGGTAGAACACCTAGAAGTAATCCTGCTACCTATACCAAAACATTTGATGAAATACGAAAGCTTTTCTCTCAAATACCAGAAGCTATGATTCGTGGTTACAAACCAGGACGTTTTAGCTTTAATGTTGCTGGTGGACGTTGCGAAACCTGCCAAGGCGGAGGATTGCGTGTTATTGAAATGAATTTTTTACCAGATGTATATGTCGAATGCGAAACTTGCCAAGGTAAACGTTTTAACAGAGAAACATTAGAAATACGTTACAAAGGAAAATCTATTAGTGATGTGTTAGACATGACCATAGAGGAGGCTGTAGATTTCTTTGAGCACATACCTAAAATTTATCGTAAGTTAAAAACTATTAAGGATGTAGGTTTAGGATACATTACTTTAGGACAACAAAGTACAACACTTTCTGGTGGTGAAGCACAACGTATTAAATTGGCTACAGAACTTAGTAAGCGTGATACTGGTAATACATTTTACATCTTAGATGAGCCTACTACAGGGCTTCATTTTGAAGACATTAGAGTTTTAATGAAAGTTCTAAATAAATTAGTAGACAAAGGAAATACAGTTTTAATCATTGAGCACAATCTAGATGTGATTAAAACAGTAGACTACATCATCGATATTGGCTATGAAGGTGGAAAAGGTGGAGGAAACTTAGTAACCAAAGGCACTCCAGAGCAAATAGTAAAAGACAAAAAAAGCTATACAGCTAAATTTTTGAAGAAGGAATTGAAATAGTACTATATTGTACATCCATAAATTAATAAAAAGACATCAAAATATATATGAGAAAAGAAAGCAAACATAAAGGCTGGAATGAAATAAAAACCAATGATTCTTGGGCGATTTTCAAAATCATGGGAGAGTTTGTAAATGGTTATGAAAAGTTGAGCAAAATAGGACCTTGTGTATCTATTTTTGGCTCTGCACGTACCAAACCAGATCATAAATATTATAAGCTAGCTGTAGATGTGGCACAAAAAATTGTAGATCACGGTTACGGTGTTATTACAGGCGGTGGACCAGGTATAATGGAAGCGGGTAATAAAGGTGCTCATATTGCTGGTGGAACTTCTGTTGGTCTTAATATTGAACTACCATTTGAGCAACATGACAACCCATATATAGACAGTGATAAAAGTCTAGATTTTGATTACTTTTTTGTTCGAAAGGTAATGTTTGTAAAGTACTCTCAAGGTTTTGTTGTAATGCCTGGAGGCTTTGGTACTCTAGATGAGCTCTTTGAAGCTATTACACTTATACAAACCCACAAAATTGAAACATTTCCTATTATTTTAGTCGGAAAAGAATTTTGGGGAGGTTTGTTTGAATGGGTTAAAAGCACATTGTTAGAAGCCGGAAATATTAGCCCTAAAGATTTAGACTTAATTCATCTTGTTGACACATCAGACGAAGTTATTGATATTTTAAATAAATTCTATAAAGAATACGGACTAAGTCCTAACTTCTAAGCAACTACCTTCTTTAATGCTATGAAAAAGAAATTGCTTGTTTTTGTGATGACCATACTATTGGTACACTTTAATGTTTCTGCACAAGAGACATTTAAGGTTATGTTCTATAATTTATTGAATTATCCACTAGAAGATGCCGTACCAGGACGCGAACAAGATTTAGCTTTTATTTTAGCAGATTACCAACCAGATTTATTTTTAGTTTGTGAACTAAATAATATCACAGGAGCTAATAACGTTCTAAATATTACCAGAACTGCTATTAATCCAAACTTTGAAATGGCTACTTACGTTTCTAACACATCTGATGATATCTTTGGTGACCAAAATGATCTTCAGAATTTACTTTATTACAACAGTTCAAAGTTCAGTATTCAAGAAGAAGTTATTGTACCTACAGATTTAAGAGATTTTAACGTATATAAGATAAGATTAAACACTACAGACCAAGATACAAACCCTGTTGATGCATATATTATAGTTTGCCACTTAAAAGCTTCTAGTGGTACTGTAAATGCTCAAAGGAGATTTGAGATGGTTACAGAATTAGTTGCCTATTTAGATACTTTGCCAACAGATGCCAATGTGCTTTTAGGTGGCGATCTTAATCTTTATACTGCTTCAGAAGCTGCATTTCAAGAGCTTTTAAGCCCTAATAACAATATTACTTTTGTGGATCCTCCAAACCGTGTTGGAAGTTGGAGTAATAACACCAATTATATAGACGTATTTACACAATCTACCAGAACTCAGACAGGATTAGGTGGTACCACAGGAGGTTTTGATGATCGCTTTGATTTTATTTTAACTTCTGAAAACATGCTTGACTCTGCCGACATTACCTATGTTTCAGATTCTTTTCAAGTTTATGGAAACAATGGTTTAACAACTTGTTATAATAGTGCAATAAACTCTGCGAATTGCGGAAGTAGTAATTCAGAATTTTCATTTGAAATTAGGGATGCACTACACAATTTTAGCGACCATTTACCTGTAACACTTTCACTCGAAGCTGATGTTACACTTTCTAATAACAATGATTTTGAAACTACACAAAAAATAGTCTTAGAAAAAACTTTAATTAACTCAAATTTAATTGTTTACATAAATTCACCTGAATATTTAAATCAATCAATAAATATTTATAATCAACTTGGTCAGTTAGTCGAGGTTTTTCAAACTAATTCTAACCAAATACAAACTTTCAATATTAATAATCTTAGTAACGGTATTTACTTTATAGGATTTTCAGAATTTAATACAAGACCTTTAAAATTTATTGTTTCGCATTGATAAAAAGATTCCTCATATCATACGTATTTTTTCTGTTCTGCTCGTCAATTTATGGGCAAAGTTACATTGATGTAAATGCAGATGTGGATGTAGAAACAAAGACAATTACTATATCGCAAAACATTATTTACAAGAACGAAACTGATGATAGTATTAAAGAAATATTTTTACATGATTGGAACAACAGCTATTCCTCTAAGTCTACACCATTGGCTAAACGATTTGAAGAAGAATTTAGTACTAAGTTCCATCTTGCAAAAAGTGAACAACGTGGATTTACACTAATAACAAACATTACCGATAACAGAGATAATTCAAACCTTAATTTTGAGCATTTAGAAAAACATCCTGATGTTTTAAAAGTTAATCTGTTAGAACCCCTTATACCAGGAGAATCATATAACATAAATCTAAGTTATATTTTAGTGTTGCCAGATGCTACGTTCACAGATTATGGTATTACCAAAAACAGAGATTTTGAATTAAAATACTGGTATATTACACCAGCCGTATACGATGGACAATGGCATTATTACAGCAATAAAAATCTTGATGACCTTTTTGTTCCTAAGTCAGATATAAAAATTACGATTGAGCACCCTATAAATTACAGACCTACATCAGAGTTAGATCTTTTATCGGCCGACCCAAACAAAGACACAAAAAGACAAACTACAGTATATTTTGGTAAAGACCGAACAGATACCTACTTAGCACTTCAAAAATTCCCATTGTTTCGTTCAGTGCAGACCGATGACTTAATTGCAGTATCTAATATAAATGAAAGAGGTTTACCAGGTCCAGACAAGGCCATACTTACGGATAAAATCGCTAAGTTTCTTATTGAAAACCTAGGAGAATATCCGCACAAAAGACTATTGGTTTCTAGAATAGATTATAATAAAAATCCATTATATGGTCTTAACCAATTGCCAGATTTTTTAAGACCATTTCCAGACCAATTTCAATACGAATTAAAGCTGTTAAAAACTGCTTTAAAAAAATATATAGACAATATACTGCTTTTAAACCCTAGGAAAGAACATTGGCTGTCTGAAGGACTTCAAATTTATTTCATGATAAAGTATGTTGAAGAATACTATCCTGATATGAGATTATTAGGAACTTTAGCTAATGTTTGGGGAATTAGAGCTTTTCATGCAGCAGATGTAAATTTCAACTTTCAGTATTTCCTTTATTCCATGGAAATTGCGAGAAAAAATAGAGATCAGCCTTTAACTACATCGAAAGATTCTTTGATAAAATTTAATGCCAATATAGCTGGAAAGTATAAGGCTGGTGTAGGTCTTAATTATTTAGATAAATTTACTGATGATATAGATTTATCTGAAACAATTACAGAGTTTTTAAAACAAAACAAACTGAATCAAAACACTGAAATTTCTGATTTTAAAGCCTTTCTAAATTCAAAAACTTCAAAAAATATAGATTGGTTTTTTACAGATTATGTAGGAACCCGAAAAAAGATAGATTTTAAAATTAAAAGTATTGAAACCACTGAAGATTCTATAAAAGTTACTGTAAAAAATAAACGTAACAATAAGATGCCTATTTCTTTGTACAGTATTACCGATGACTCAGTAATTGGCAAACAATGGGTAGAAAACATCAAAGGAACGAAAACGATAAACCTAGCAAAAGACCAAACTGATAAGTTTGTTTTGGATTACAATAATGTAATACCAGAGTTTAATCAAAGAGATAATTATAAGTCTGTTAATGGTTCTTTCATAAACAACAAACCTCTTCAGTTTAGATTATTCAAGGATATTGAAGACCCTTATTATAATCAAGTATTTTTTATGCCCTTGGTTGAGTTCAATAACATCTATGATGGTTTAACACTAGGAACTAAAATCTACAATAAGACTATACTGAGAAAACGACTTAACTATAGGTTTTCACCTCAATATGCCACCAAATCTAAATCTTTAACTGGCTCTACCTCTGTTTTTTATACTCATAATATAGAAAACAAAAACTTATATGACATTACTTACGGTGTAGTTGCAGGTTACCAATCCTTTGCTGAAGACGCATTTTTTACAAGAATACGCCCAACATTGTCATTTAGCTTTAGAAATGATGATGATTTTAGGGCAGACCAAATTGACAATATTACAGCTAGATTTGTAAGTATCAATAGAGATGTTGGTGAAAATGCTATTGTTGAAATAAATGAACCTGATTATAATGTGTTTAACTTAAGATATACGCACTATAATCCTGGTAGAATTAACTTCTCTAGCTTTAGTACAGATTTACAACTGGCCAACAATTTCAGTAAACTTTCTATGAGTTATGAGTTTAGAAAGTTAACTCAAAGCAATAGAAATATTAATCTTAGACTATTTGCTGGTATATTTCTTAATAATGACACTGACCCAAGCTCAGACTTTTTTAGTTTTGGTTTAGACCGACCTACAGATTATTTATTTGATCTTAACTATTTAGGGCGTTCTGAAGCTGCAGGGTTATTTAGTCAGCAACTTATCATTGCCGATGGTGGTTTTAAGTCTATGCTAGAAACTCCATTTGCTAACCAATGGATGACAACTGCGAACTTTAGCACATCAATATGGAGATATATTCAAGCATATGGAGATATTGGGTTGGTTAAAAATAAATTTGACAGCGCTAATTTTGTGTATGATTCTGGAGTAAGACTCAACTTAGTAGAAGACTATTTTGAACTGTACTTCCCTGTTTATTCTAACCTTGGGTGGGAAATTGCAGAACCAAATTATGGCGAACGAATTCGTTTTATTATCACTGTAGATCCTCAAGTACTCCTAGGTCTATTTAGACGCAAATGGTATTAGCATATTCTTACTTAAATGTTAATTTTTTGGTTTTTTTTAATTAAAACACAAATAAAAAATACTTTTATTGAGAATTCCTTAAAATTAACATTGTTTTCGCTATTGCAGAAAAGGTGTATATTTAGTACATTTGTAGCACCAATATAATGACCAATATGAAAACAAATCCCAATACAAAAACAGAAATTACGTTCGAAGATTTTAAAGCAGAAGTAATCAATGATTATAAGTTAGCTGTTACAAGTAGAGAATGTAGTTTGCTTGGTCGTAGAGAGGTTTTAACTGGCAAAGCCAAATTTGGGATTTTTGGTGATGGTAAAGAAATACCGCAAATTGCCTGGGCAAAAGCTTTTGAAAATGGCGATTTTAGATCAGGTTATTATAGAGACCAAACCTTTATGATGGCTATTGGAGAATTAACCATAGAGCAATTCTTTGCAGGTTTATATGCAAATACAGATTTAAAAGAAGAGCCAATGTCTGCTGGTCGTCAAATGGGAGGACACTTTGCTACGCACAGCTTAGATGAAAATGGAAATTGGAAGAATTTAACCGAACAGAAAAACTCTAGTGCAGACATCTCACCTACTGCTGGCCAGATGCCAAGATTACTTGGTTTAGCTCAAGCTTCAAAAATTTACAGAAATGTTGAAGGCATTGACACCACCAACTTTTCTAAAAATGGAGATGAAATTGCTTGGGGAACTATTGGAAATGCTAGTACGAGCGAAGGTTTATTTTTTGAAACCATTAATGCTGCAGGTGTTTTACAAGTACCTATGGTCATTAGTATTTGGGATGATGAATATGGTATTTCTGTACATGCCAAACACCAAACTACAAAAGAAAATATCTCTGAAATCTTAAAAGGTTTTCAACGTGAAGATGATACTAACGGTTACGAGATCTTTAGAGTAAACGGTTGGAACTATGCCGAGTTGATAGACACCTATCAACGTGCTGCAAAAGTTGCTAGAAAAGAGCACGTTCCGGTAATGATTCATGTTCAAGAATTAACGCAGCCACAAGGACACTCTACTTCTGGTTCTCACGAACGTTACAAAAATGAAGAACGTTTAGCATGGGAAGCCGAATACGATTGTAATGCACAAATGCGTCAATGGATGATTGACAACAACATCGCTACTGACGAAGAGTTAATTACTCTAGAAAAAGACATTAAAAAAGCTGTAAGAGATGGCAAAAAAGCGGCTTGGGCTTCATTTATAAACCCGATAAAATCGGAAAAACAAGAAGCTTTATCATTAATAGAAAATGTAGCCAACACAAGCTCTAATAGTGTTTTTATCACTAAATTAAAAAATGATTTAGAAGCTATAGATGAACCTCTAAGAAAAGACATATTATCATCAGCTCGTAAAACCTTACGCTATGTTATTTCTGAGGACTCTAATGAAAAGCTAGCACTTCAAAATTGGATTAATAGTTATATCGAAAAAATCCAACCTAAGTATAGTTCTCACTTATATAGCGAATCTAAACTTAAAGCTGAATATCAATCTGAAATTCTACCAACATACAGTAACGATGCTACAGAAGTTGATGGACGTGTAATTTTAAGAGATAATTTTGAAGCTGTTTTCAATAAATACCCAGAAGCTTTAGTTTTTGGAGAAGACGCAGGACACATTGGTGATGTTAACCAAGGTCTAGAAGGCTTACAAGAAAAATTTGGTGAGCTTAGAGTTTCTGATACTGGAATTAGAGAAGCAACCATTTTAGGACAAGGCATTGGTATGGCTATGAGAGGTCTAAGACCAATCGCTGAGATTCAATATTTAGATTACATCCTTTATGCATTGCAGATAATGAGTGACGACTTGGCAACCGTACAATACCGTACAAAAGGACGCCAAAAAGCACCATTAATTGTTAGAACTCGTGGTCATAGACTAGAAGGTATTTGGCACTCTGGCTCTCAAATGGGCGGCATTCTTAACCTCATTAGAGGAATCCATGTTTTGGTACCTCGTAATATGACAAAGGCTGCAGGATTTTACAATACGCTTTTAGAAAGTGATGAACCAGCATTAATTGTAGAATGTTTAAATGGCTACCGCTTAAAAGAAAAAATGCCAAACAACATAGGCGAGTTTAAAACACCTATCGGAGTTGTAGAAACCATTAAAGAAGGTGAAGACATTACTTTGGTGTCTTACGGATCTACACTACGATTAGTAGAGCAAGCTGCTAAGGAATTATTAGAAGTTGGAATTGATGCAGAAATCATTGATGTGCAATCCTTATTACCTTTTGATTTAAACCATGATATCGTAAAAAGCGTAGCCAAAACAAATCGTGTTATGGTTATAGACGAAGACGTCAAAGGTGGTGCTTCAGCATATATTCTAGATCAAATATTAAATGAGCAAAATGCATTTCAATATTTAGACAGCCAACCAAAAACTTTAGCTGCTAAACCTCACAGACCAGCTTACGGCACAGATGGAGATTACTTCTCCAAACCTTCTGTAGAAGATGTTTTTGAAGCTGTTTATGATGTAATGCACGAGGTAAGCCCTTCAGATTATCCTAAATTGAGATAAGACATTTAAGAATATTATCATATCGAAAACCATCATTTTTATGATGGTTTTTTTATATTTAAGTACTAATACTTCCTTCATGCTTACAAAGTCAGACAAATCTCAACTAAGAGGCATCATTTTTCGTCATTTAGATGGCATTGCTACCGCAACTTCAGCATTTGCGTTACACAAGAAACAAGTTTTAGACTATATTCTTGAAAAAAAGAGTATTACTGTAAAAGCACTCTCTGATATATTTGAAGCCAATGAAGGTTACCTCAATGTAGCACTTAGAGTCTTATGTTCTCAAGGGTGGCTAAACCAAGACATTGACAACAAAAACAATACAATAATCTACGCTGTCAATGAAAAGTCTGAAGCGGCTTTCCATTTGGTACATCTTTATGAAGATGTGGTAAACCTATTGCGTTATTCCGATAGATTTGCAACCGAAAAAATGATAAGTACAGATGCGTTTATTGCTTTAGAACGCATTTTTAAAAAATTTGAAGCCAATTTTGGTTTAGATATTTCAGATGAAAATTCTATTGAATATCAAATCTACAAACATATAGAAGGAGTTATTGCAGGCCCAATCATTGTGCTATTGGGCGTCAATGGTTTGTTTCATAAATACTTTATGGAAGCGTCCTTCACGGCAGAAGAATATCATAAAGATCCTGAAAGCTTTAAAAAAATCCTCGATTTCTTTGCCCATTTAGGATGGTTCAAAAAGAAACGGGACACTTATCAATTTACAGATAAAGGTCTCTTTTTCGCCAAGCGTGCCAGTGCCTATGGTGTAACGGTGTCCTATTTACCAACTTTTATACAACTAGATGAGCTTATTTTTGGTAATCCATTGGTGCTAAAAACCGAATCCCCTAACGATACCGAAAAGCATGTACATCGTGAAATGAATGTTTGGGGAAGTGGTGGTGCTCATACTACTTATTTTAAGGTCATTGATGAAGTTATTATTGATTTATTCAACAGACCAATAGACCTTCAACCCAAAGGTATTTTAGATATGGGCTGTGGTAATGGTGCATTCATTGAGCATATTTTTAATGTCATAGAACAACAAACACTTAGAGGGAAAATGCTAGATGACCATCCACTCTTTCTCGTTGGTGCAGATTTTAATAAGGCTGCCTTAAAAGTAACCAGAGCCAACCTTATTGCCGCAGATATTTGGGCAAAGGTCATTTGGGGAGATATTGGCAGACCAGATCTTTTAGCGTCTGACCTAAAAGAAGATTACAACATAGATTTACGAGATTTACTAAACGTGAGAACTTTTTTAGACCACAATCGTATTTGGGAAGCACCCAACAAAACATACGATTTTATAAGCGCATCTACAGGAGCTTATGCAAGTGCAGGGAATCGACTAAACAACAACGATGTTGAAGCCTCTTTACTAGAACATTTAACTAAGTGGAAACCTTACGTGGATAAATTTGGCTTATTAATTATAGAATTACACACCATTAATCCTTCATTAGCTGCTAAAAATATTGGCAAAACTGCTGCCACTGCTTACGATGCCACACATGGTTATAGCGACCAATATATTGTAGAAGTTAATGTGTTTAGAAATATTGCCGAAAAAGCAGGTTTAAAACCAGACGATAACCATTTTGCTAAATTTCCAGATAGCGAATTAGCAACCGTAAGTATTAATCTATTAAAAGGAACCAATTAAATGCAAGACGCAACTAAAGACGAAAACAAACCGCTAATAACTCGCGATTGGCTTGCTATAGAGCGTACAAAGCTAGCAAACGAACGCACTTTTTTGGCTTATTTTAGAACATTCTTAGTAATCCTTGGTACTGGAGTTACTATTATAAAACTCGAATTTTTTTCGGATTTAAAATCTTATGGCATCATTCTTATCGTTATATCTGCGTTTGTTCTGAGTATCGGAGTATACAGGCTATTCAGAGTTAAACGAACAATAAGAAAGCATTATTAATACTTATCTACAAATAATTTTAAGCACTTAAAACGTCTTACGGTACAATTGTTGTACTTTCGGATTTGCTTTTATAACCCATTCAATATCAATAAAAACAACTATGAAAAAAATTATCCTATCGCTACTTATCACCTTGCCAATATTGTGTTCTGCGCAAAAAATTAAAGTAAAAAAAGGCATCATCACTTTTGATAAAACTGAAGTCGCTAAAGTCAATGACGAGGTTAGAAACTTTTATAAATTCTATACACTAGAAGGAGAAAAAGCTTTCGATGTAGAGTTCAAAGGCTTATCAGCGTCTAATCTCGAAGGGTTTCAATGGTTAGAAATGACTTCTGCAGATGGTAAGAAAACAGAAATCCCTTATGAAGTTTTAATGACTTCTTTTAGCGTAACAAAACTTATTATCAAACTTTTAAGCGACAAATACGAGCTCATAACTTCTAACGGAATAGATATGGCAAAAGTAAATGAATTCTTTGCTGTAGAGCGCGAAAAACTAAGTGATAAATACACAAAAGCTGTTGTGTCTGCGAAAGCTGATGAAGCCGAGCGCCAAAAAACAATTGGTTTATATAACCCTTTTGTAAAAGACGATGGTACTATTCTATTTGGAGGTTCTAGAGGTACAAAAATTGCTGGTAAAGTATCCTATTATCAAGATACCTATACTGTAAAAGACTTAGATGGCATAACTGTTGGTACTGCCAAAGGATGCTCTACATGTACAGATGTAGATGCAAAAACATATACAGATGAAGAGTTTAAATTCGATTATGGCTCTCGCACCATGATGACTGGGCGTTTTTCAAGATCATTTGCTCAAATTTTTGTTGAAGAACTCTTAGGAAGAGGGTATCAATTGCAACACGAAGCCAAAGCTTATAAAGCAAGACTTCATAATGAACGTGTTAAAGTAGCCAAGGAAAATAGTATCAATTTATATGGTGTTGAAGGTACTGTAACAGACGAAGATGGTACAACATACAAAGGAACGATTTATGCCATTTTTGAAAAATTGGAAATAGACCCTTCTAAGCAGCAAAGCGATTATGCCGAAATGAACTCAATAGACAAATTCGGAAAGTTTGTGAGCATTACATATATGAATGACAAAAACAGAGAGCGTACCAAAAAATTTGCTGCAAGAAACAATGTGAAATTTTGTGCAAATGATGATGGTACAGAAAAATGCTTTGTTGGTATGAAAACAAAAGGAAATGCACTACTAAAAATGTCTAATGCATCTAATCTTGGTTTTGACAACTCGTATTTTTATGAAGTCATTTATGAAAATAACGGACACATGGTCTTAAGTAAGCCTGGCGAAGAAGATACTCTTGTTTTAAAGTTTTCAGATAAAAAAGAAGGCTTTATGATAGACAACAGAAAAAACGAAAAAGTTTCTCAGAAACTAGCTAAATATATTTCAGACTGCAAAAGTTTAGCAGAGGATATTAAAAATGAAGAATTTGATCTAAGCAATCTCGATAATTTAAAGCAGATTGTTGATGAATACTGTAAAAACTAAAGGCTTATTACGTGTTGTACGCAAGCTTAAAATCAAACTATATGATAAAAAGAGCTTTAATATTAACCTTAATTCTGAACTCAATAATTCTGATTGGAGTTCCTGCTGGACACGGTTACGGAATAATGATAATGTTTGAAGTTATCAGTATTCCAATGCTAATCAAAAACGGATTTGACTTCCAGAAAGAATATCCTTTTGAAACCAGTCTGATTTTAATAGCTCTGATTTCCTTAATCGGGAAATTGATTTCAATTACATTATTATTTTCGAAAAATATTTTGAACAAACAGAAATGGATTTATATCGGACTGACTTCAATGTTGATTTCTTTCCTCATTGTCTGTTACGGAGCATGGAATTATGACAATTTCCTTTTTGCGATAACATTCGGAAGTGGCATACCTTTTTTAATGTATTTCGGTAGAGTTTTACATTTGATTGTTAAAGAGAAAAATAAAACGGAATTAGTAACGTAATGACAAAAAGCCAGCGTACAGCAATTTACATCCCCAATTCTAAACTGAAAATTAAGGCTTATTAACCCGTAACTGAAGGTTATCCGAGCCGGTAAAAAACAAAGAAGGCAAATTGCCTTCTTTGTTTTTTATACTAAATTTAGCATATGAAGATAGAATCTATTGTTACCATAAAAAAAGAGCTTCAGCATTTACCAAAAGAAGATTTATTAGAATTATGCCTTCGATTAGGTAAGTTTAAAAAAGAAAA